>CBDTZB010000453.1:0-2886 GCA_965364795.1 uncultured Nocardioides sp. | reverse complement strand
TTGGCGGAGTTGTATCGCTTGGGGCCGATGAGCGCGCTCGCCACGAGGCCCACCACAGCGAGCAACCCCGCGATCACGCTCATTACAACAATCGGTACATAGGGGTTCACGATTGCGTCCTTCCCGTCCTCATGCCGCCGGCGCGACCTTGGTCATCGCAGTGAGAAGTTTGTCAGCCCAATTGCCGCCTCGCGGCTCATAGACGTCCGCCAGCAGTCTAGAGACAAATTCCATGATGAGCGGACGGGGAAGCCCATACTTCGTGCACACCTTCATGATGGCGGGCTTCTCGATGAGGGTGGCAAAGACGCGCCCCAGCGAGTAGTAGCCGCCCAGGTCGTCCTTCATCATCCGAGCGTACGAGGCAAGCGCCTTCTCCCGTGCCACGTCGTCGGTCGCCTCCCGCCACGTGACCGCAGCCTCCGTGGCTCTGCGGGCCGCCTACGGCCCCCGCAGACACCTCAGAGCGCCCGCGGCTGGTCCTGGAGGTCGTGAACCTCGACACGCTCAAGTCGCGCCAGCCGGTGGGTTCGCGCACGATGGCGGATCTGGTCCTGGAAGGCGTGCGCCGCTTCGCTCCGGATCTGGTCGTCATCGACGAGTCTCACCTGATCAAGAGCCCCAGCTCGAACGTCTCGGCGTTGGCTCGCCGCATCGGGGCGCTGGCCCGCCGCCGCCTGATCCTGACGGGAACGGTGGCCTCGCACAGCCCGCTGGACGTCTACGGGCAGTGGCGGTTTCTGGCTCCGGAGGCGTTCAGCGTGCCGGACCCGCGCCACCCCGGCCAGCGCAAGGCGATGACCAAGGCCGACTTCGAGGACCGGTTCGCGGTCTTCGGCGGGCACTTCGGGCGCCAGGTGACCGGGTACAAGAACCTCGATCTGATGAACCGCACCATGGCCGATAACGCGATCGTCGTGCGCAAGTCCGAGGCGCTGGATCTGCCCTCCGCTACCGAGGTGGTCGTTCCGGTGATGCTCTCGCCCGCTGAGCGGTCCCTCTATGCGGATCTGCGCAAGCGGATCGGTGACCAGATCGCCGCCACGGACGCCGTGGGCGGCCCGGTCGGGCCGACGACCACGACCCCCTCCGGCGATCCGGTCACGGTGACGAACACGCTCACCCAGGCGCTCCGGCTACGCCAAGTTACTGCCGGGTACGTTCCGGATGACGAGGGCGAGCTGCGCCAGATCGGAACGAGCAAGGTCGACACGATCGCTTCGCTGGTCAACGACACGCTGGTCGGAGAGGACCGTGTGGTGGTCTTCGCGGTGTTCCGCCACGAGATCGACCAGCTCGCGGCCGCGCTGGCCCGGCGGGGGACGACGGTCGAGGTGGTCAACGGAGACACCCCCAACGCCGAGCGGATCGCGATCCGGCGCCGGTTCGGAGACACCACCGGCCGACCTGGTCGGATCGTTCTGGTGGCGCAGATCGTGACCATGAGCCTGTCCGTGAACGAGTTGGTCGCGGCCAGCCACGCGGTGTTCGCCAGCCTGTCGACCCAGCGCGACCAGTTCGAGCAGGCCAAGGACCGGCTCAACCGCATCGGGCAGACCGCACCGGTCACGTTCTGGCTCCCGCTGGCGCCGCACACCGTGGACGAGGTCATTTACGAGGCCCACAAGCAGCGCCGCAGCCTGGAGGCGGCGATCCTGGCGCACGTCGCACCAGGTCAGGACGTCAGTGGCACCCACCCGTGACCTGTGCTACAATCAAAGCACACATCAGGAAGGCACACCGTGAGCGTTTACACCAGCTACAGCCGCATCGGCGAGCACCGCGCCTGCCCGCAGGCGTGGGCCTTCCGCGCTCTGGACCACCTGGAGCGCGACGACACTTCGGTCCCCGTCGAGCTGGACTACGGCACCTGGTGGCACGCGGTGCGCGCCGCCGACGCGATCGAGCGAGGCCGTAGTCGCGGCAGCCTGATCAGCATGCCGGCGTATCTGAGCACTCCGGCCGGTGACCTGCCGATAGCGAATCTCAAGTGCGCCGACGACGTCATCGACGCGGCCCTGGACTGGTGGAAGCGCACCAGCGCCGAGGTGCGCGCGGCCTGGCAGGAGCGGCTTGGGATCACCCACCTGCCCGGGCACCTGTCCGACCGGTTCGCCGATTGGTACTCCCGCTGGGATGACGAGATCTCCCAGGAGTACCCGATGGCAGTAGAGCTGCGCGGTGAGCGCGAGATTCCCGGCACGGACCTCGTGCTGACCTACGTCATCGACGAGGTGTACCTCGACAGCCGGCTCGGTATGACCGTGATCCGCGACAACAAGACAAGCAAGTCGCTGGACAGGGGCAGCACCGCGCTCGGGGACATGATGGATGGTCAGCTGCACCTCTACGCCTGGGCCAGCGCTCCGCAGCTCGCCGAACTCGGGATCACTGCGGCGCGGGCCGTGGCGTATGACAGGGTGCGCAGCTCGGCTGGGAAGGCGCCGGTGCTCACGAACGCCGGCAAGCTGTCCGCCTCGGTCAAGGACTACTCGCTGTGGGACTACCTGCGCTGGCTGGAGACCGGCCCGCACGCCTTCCCCGGCACCAAGAAGGATGGCTCGAACGGCGGGGTCTACCCCACCGAGCCGGATCTGGCCGTGGTCGAGCGCCTCTCGGACTCCTCCGAGCTGTTGGCCTGGTTTCAGCGCAGCTTGGACCCGCTGAACGTCAACGTCATCGCTGCACACGTGCAGGAGGCCGTGCACACGGCCGTCGACATTGACCGCACGCGCACCGCGCACGCCCAGGGCCGCGGCCCGGGGCGCAACTTGGGGCGCTCGTGCACCTGGTGCCCCTACGCCAAGCTGTGCCGCGCCCAGATGATCGGTGGGCGCGGCGGGGAGTACGACCTCGCGGCGATGGGTCTGCGAGTCAAGCAAGAGA
>CBDTZB010000452.1:0-2910 GCA_965364795.1 uncultured Nocardioides sp. | reverse complement strand
GCGCGGTAGGCCGAGTGGTCCAGCGCTTCGCGCAGTCGCATGGGCGTGGGCGGCTCCCGGTCCTGCGGTGGCCGCAGCGAGGCGCCACTGAGCCGCAGGGCCACGCTCGCGGCCGCGATGACCAGAGCCACGGCGTACACGACGAACGGCACGCGCAGACCTAGCGAGCCGAGCAGCCCTCCCAGGACCGGTCCGATCATGCCGCCGATCAAGAAGGAGCTCGCGTACGCCGAGGAGACGCGTCCCCGGATGGTCGGCGGGGCCAGGCGCACCAACAGGGCCATCGCCGACACCGTGAACATGGTCGAGCCGATGCCGCCGAGTCCCCGGAAGATCAGCAACTGCACGTAGGAGTCGGCGAAAGCGGTAGCCAGCGAGGAGGCCGCCACGATCAGAAGACCGCCGAGGTAGACCGGGCGCTCGCCGAGTCGCGAGACCAGTGCGCCTCCTGCCGGGGCGAAGACCAGACGGAAGAAGGCGAAGGCGGACACGATGACCGACGCGGCCGCGACGCCCACGTCGAAGCTGCGCGCGTAGGCGGGCAGTACGGGGGAGACCAAGCCGAAGCCGATAGCGATCACGAAGGCTGCCGCAACCAGGACCTTGATCTCCCCGGGGATGGGGATGGTGTGCTCGCGCCTGGTGCGGGTTCTCAACGAGGGGCCCACAGGTCGGTCCAGGTGTGCCCCAGGTCCACGACGAGACGACGCAGCAGCGGGAGGCTGACCCCGACAACGTTGTGGAAGTCGCCCTCGATCCCCGTGACGAAGGCGCCACCAAGGCCATCGACGGTGAAGGCCCCCGCGACGTGGAGCGGCTCCCCGGTGGCTACGTAAGCCTCGATCTCGGCGTCGGTGACGTCAGCGAAGTGGACGGTGGTGGAGGCGGTGGCCGCAGCCTGCCGTCCGCTTGCCGGGTCGCGGAGCGAGTGGCCCGAGTGCAGAACGCCGCTACGAGCGCGCATCGCCCGCCAGCGTTCGATGGCGTCGGCCGGGTCGGCGGGTTTCCCCAGAGCTTGGCCGTCCAACTCGAGGACCGAGTCGCAGCCGAGGATCAACGCCCCGGCGGGCACGTCGTCGCGTTCGGCGACGGCGGCGCACTTCATCTCAGCCAGGCGCAAAGCGAGATCTGCCGGAGCCAGGTCTTCCACGAGCGATTCGTCGACGCCCGACACGATCACCGTCGGCTCGATCCCGGCGGATCGCAACGTGGCCAAGCGTGCGGGAGAGGCGGAGGCCAGAACGAGAGAAAGGGGGGCGGATCGCCCTGCGGAGGTGAACACCCGCCTATCCTCTCGTGCGGCTCCCCAACGTCACGCGAGGGCCAGGAACAGCTTCTCCATCTTCTTGCGGCGCTCGGAGTCGATCCCGTCGCCCTCGGCGATGCAGTTCTCCATGCCGGTGGCGACGACTGCATAGCCGGCCCGCGAGAGCGCCTTGTTGACTGCGGCGAGTTGGGTGAGAACGGACTCACAGTCCGAGCCTTCCTCCATCATCCGGATCACGCTGGCGAGGTGGCCGTTGGCGCGCTTCATCCGCGTGATGATCGCCTTCATCTCGGTGGGGTCCAGGGGCATCATGACGGGGAGCCCTCCGAACCGCTCAGGGCTGCGAGCGCCGCGGTGAGGCGCTCTCGAGCATCGTCAGCCACCATGCTGACGCCTTCGCTGGCTCCGCCTCCGAAGCTGACCATCGCGGCCGGATCGAAGGCCTCGACCATGGTGGTCTTCTCGTCGATGGCGCGCACCACGACGTTGCACGGAAGTAGCGCCGCAACGGAGGGATCAGCCAGCAGAGCCTGGTGAGCCAACTGGGGGCGGCAGGCTCCCAGGATGATCTGGGGAGTGACGTCCTCGTCGAGTTTCTCCTTCAGGGTGGCCTTCAGGTCGATCTCGGTCAGAACGCCGAAGCCAACCTCGCCCAGTTGCTTCCGTACGGCCTCAACCGTCTCGTCGTAGGGGAGTTGGACGGTGGCCTTGAGAGTGAAGTCGCTCATCATCCCGCCTTTCGTTGGGGTGCGCCGTCGCTTGCTGAGGGCGCTGTGTTCCCAACTATACAACCCCCCTGGGGGATGTGTTACCTTTTGGGCACATCCCCTAGGGGGGTTCCCCCCGCCGTGCTCCAGAACTAGGAAGGGACCCAAAAGTGCCCGAGATCAGTATCGACCAGTTGGCCCCCAAGATCCAGCAAGAAAACATCTTTTTGATCGATGTGCGCGAGCCAAGCGAATTCGCCGGTGGTCACCTTCCCGGCGCCATCAGCATTCCCATGGGCCGGCTCCCTGACGCGCTTGCTGACGCTGATCGAAGCGCCCCTGTTTACGTGGTCTGCGCTACGGGTAACCGGTCAGGCGCCATGACCGACGTCCTCATCGGTGCCGGCTTCGACGCCATCAACGTCGCAGGCGGCACCAAGGCGTGGATCAACGCCGGCCACCCCACCGAGAACGGAGCATCCTCATGAGCGACCTCACCATCCGAGTGATCGAGACCCCGAGTCTGGGGGACCGCACCTACCTCGTCCACGACGGCAGCGTTGCCTTCGTCATCGACCCCCAGCGTGACATCGACCGCGTGCTCGAGGTCGTCGAGTCCGACGGCGTCAAGCTCACCCACGTGCTGGAAACGCACATCCACAACGACTACCTCACCGGGGGCCTGGCCCTAGCCAAGGCGACTGGTGCGGCCTATCTCGTGAACGGTGACGACGAGGTCTCCTTCGACCGCACCCCCATCTCCGACGGCGAGACCATCGAGATCGGCGAGCGCATGCGCCTTCGTGCCCTGCTCACCCCGGGTCACACCTTCACCCACCTCTCCTACGCCCTGAGTGACGGAGATGAATCTGTGGCGGTCTTCACCGGAGGCTCGCTGCTCTACGGCGCGACCGGTCGACCCGACCTGCTGGGTGA
>CBDTZB010000451.1:0-2910 GCA_965364795.1 uncultured Nocardioides sp. | reverse complement strand
GCCAAGGCGTGCCGCTTGTCCCACGACTTCTTGCCCTTGGCCAGAGCGATCTCGACCTTGGCGCGGCCACCGACGAAGTAGAGCGACAGCGGGATCACTGTCAGACCCTTCTCGTTCACCCGACGCTCAATCTTGTCGATCTCATCGCGGTTCAACAAGAGTTTGCGTTTACGACGCGCGGCGTGGTTGGTCCAAGTGCCCTGGGTGTACTCCGGAATGTGCACCCCGTGCAGCCAGGCCTCGCCGTTGTCGATGTCGACGAATCCGTCGACCAGGGAGGCTCGCCCCATCCGCAGCGACTTCACCTCGGTGCCCTGCAGCACCATGCCAGCCTCGAAGGTGTCCTCGATCAGGAAGTCGTGGCGGGCCTTCTTGTGCTGCGCAACCATCTTGCGCTCAGGTGGCTTCACCTGGGGAGCTGTTTTCGAAGGCTTCTTGGACATCAGGCCAGTGTAGGTGGCGCCTTGCGGCGACCTACAAATAGTTTTCCGGATTCACCGGGTCGCCGTCCTTAAGCACGGTGAAGTGCAGGTGGCAGCCGGTGGACCATCCGGTGTTCCCGACGTAGCCGACGACCTGTCCGCGCCGAACCTTGTCGCCGATCCCCACGTTGTAGCCGCTCGCGTGGTTGTAAACCAACGTCAGGTTGGAACCGTTCACGCGACCGATGTTGACGTAGAGACGATTGCCATAGACCGAGTCGGCGTACCGCTGGACGACGGTCCCGTTGGCGCTGGCGTAGAGCCTTGACCCGCATCCGGCGCCGAAGTCGGTGCCGTCGTGCAGACCGTAGTAGCCGTAGATCGGGTGGACGCGATAGCCGTACGGCGAGGTGATCCGACCGTTCACGGGGTAGTTCAGCAGACCATCGGTGGATCCGTCGAAGACGTTGTTGTCCTGGTTGGCCGCATCGAGGATCAGTTGCTTGATCTTCGCTTCACGCTTCTTGAGGTCTTCGATCATCTGACGGTCTGCTTCGCGGGCCGCAAAGGCCGCTTGGCGGGCGTCGAGAGCCCGCTGCTTGACCGACCGCTGATCAGCGACCAGACCGAGCACCGCCTCCTTGGCATTGATGGTCTGGTTGTAGAGATCGTCGATCTCCTTGAGGTTGGCCGCCGCCTTCTGGCGCTTGACCTTGACTGCCGCCCGGGCGTCCTCGACCTCCTGCTCACGGGCCTCCAGGGCCGCTTCGGCGTCGCGCAAGGCGGCGTAGACCCGCTCGCCGTGACCGACTATCGCTTCCTGAGTGGTCCGGGTGCGGACCACGTCATCGAGCGACTCAGAGTTGAGCAGGGCTGAGAGTGCCAGCAGTTGCGGCGCACCCTGCTCGTAGACCGTGGCGACCTCATCGGCCACATCGGCTTGTTGCACCTTCACAGCGGCCCGGCCCGCCTTCAGGTCCGCTCGTGCACCTTGCAGGTTCTCCGTCGCGGTCTCGAGGGCCACCTGGAGCAGGCGGTCCCGCTGCCGGGCCTCCGCCAGACGTGCCCGGGTCGCGGCCGCAGCGCCGCGAGCCTTCTCCAACTTGGCCTGCGCGCCAACCAGGGACGCCTCGGCGACCGTGGCCTTCTTGGTGGCCACGCGCAGCTTGTCGCTGGCCATCTCCAAGTCGTCGTGAGCCTTCTCGATGCGCGTCTGGACGGACTCTCGTCGTTCTTTGAGGTCGTCGTCAGCGGCGTTCGCGAAGGGAATAGCCATCCCGCCAGCAGCTACCGATAACGCCAATGCGGCGATCACAGCACGCTGACGTGTGGCGCTGGGGAAGTAGCGCACAAGTCTGCCTTAAGCGTTCGGGGAAGTGAACGCTTCGACGGTAGCGGCCAGCGACTAGATCTTGACGTATTTGCGGGTCAGTAGGAGTGTCGGAACCAAGGTCAGGATCGGAGCGAGGATGGCTACGACCACCATCGCGAAGCCGTACTCCGACCACCCCACCCACGGGAAAAACTTCAACTGTTGGCTGACCCCGTCGATGATCCCGAGTTTCATGAAGCCCGCCAGAGCCGCCGCAGCCAGGCCCACGCCCAACGCAGCAGTCACCACCGCTTCTAAGAGGAAGGGCAGCCCGATGTAGAGCGTCGAGGCTCCCACCAGCCGCATGATGCCGATCTCCTTGCGGCGGGCCAGGGCAGCCAGACGGATGGTGTTCCCCACCAACAACAGCGCAGCGAGGATCAAGAAGGCCGCGGTGCCGAGCGCGCCGTACTTCAGCGCATCGATCGAGGAGTAGATCGGCTTGAGGGTCTGCCGGTCATCGCGCACATAGCTAACGCCGTCCAGACCGGAGACGGCACTGATGATCCCCTCCCCCTGCTGGGGGTCCTTGAGCGTGACCCACAACGAGGCACGCAGGTCCTCGGCCGAGACGGCGGAGTCGGAGCCCTCGAAACGCTCGGGCCCGAAGATCTCCTTGGCCTTCTCGAAGGCCAGTTCCTGGGACTCGTAGCGGTACCGCGCGACCTCGGGGTTCTTCTTGATGACCTGTTCTACGGCTCGCTGCTGGGCGGAAGTGATCTCCCCCAGGCAGCCCGGGTTCTTGTCCTCGGCGTTGCACAGCCAGAACGTCACCTGAAGCTGGTCGCCCAGCTGACGGGCCGTCATGTCGGCCTGCTTTTGCAGGAGTACGCCGAGCCCCACCAGGGTCAGCGACACGAAGAGTGTCAACACGACCGCGATGTGCATGGACACGTTGCGGCGCAGCGCCTGACGCAGCTCGGTCAGGACATATCGCAGTTGCATCAGGTCCCCGATCCGTAGGTGCCACGGGCTTCGTCACGGATGACCTTGCCGTGGTCGAGTTCGATGACCCGCTTACGCATCGAGTCCACGATGCTCTCGTCGTGGGTGGCCATCAACATGGTCGTGTGGGTCTCCTCGTTGATGCGCGTGAGGAGCTTCATGATGTCCATC
>CBDTZB010000450.1:0-2926 GCA_965364795.1 uncultured Nocardioides sp. | reverse complement strand
ACGCCCAGCGCTGAGGGCACCTGCTGGAGGGCGATCACCACCGCGATGCCCGCGGTGAAGCCCTCGATCACCGAGATGGGCAGGAACCGGACGTAGCGGCCGAGGTGAGAAGCAGCCATCACGATCAGTACCAGGCCAGCCATCAGTCCGACCATCAGCACTCCAGCGGGGCCGTGTTCCTGCACCACCGGGATGAGCACGACCGTCATCGCTCCCGTGGGTCCGGACACCTGGATGTTTGAACCGCCGAAGACCGCGGCGACGATGCCGGCCACCACTGCGGTGATCAGACCCGCCTGGGCGCCCATGCCCGAAGCCGCGCCGAAGGCCAGGGCGAGGGGGAGCGCGACGACAGCGACCGTGATCCCGGCCATCAGGTTCTGGCGCGGGTGTCGGCGTACGTCGCTGAGGTCGGTGGCCGTGGGGAGCAAGGCTCGAAAGCGGAGAGCGGCGCTACTCAGAAGAGGTGGTGCCCAAGCCATCAGGCGGTCTCGGAGGTAGCTCGCAGGCTGACGAGAAGCTCTTCCTGCTCGGCCCACAGTGACGCCAGGATCCTGCGGGCGTGGAGCAGGAGGTCGGCTACGTCCGGGGAGGCCAGTGTGTAGAGCACGGTGGAGCCGTCACGCGAGGAGCGGACAAGTCCGGCGCGACGGAGCACTCCGAGTTGCTGAGAGAGGTTGGACGCCTCCACATCGATGTCTGCGAGCAGTTCGTGCACCGGCTTGGCGCCGTCCTGCAAGAGCTCGAGCACCCGGATGCGGGTCGGGTGGCCCAGGGTCTTGAACAGTTCCGCCTTCGCCACGTTCAACGGGGTTCCGATGGGTTGGCCTTTCGGTTGTTGAATGAGGTCTACATGATTCCATCACATGAAGAATTGTTCAAGTAGCGATGGGGTGCGACCAGGGTCCAATCCGAATAGCCCTGCTCTCCGAAGCACTGACAGCACGTCACGCACTCGACGAGGGCTAGGTCACGCCACGCCTGGGGTTTCGGCGCGTGTGGTGTGGGTAGAACGTCAGTGGTGCATCGGGTCGGCGATTCGGCTAGCTCGCAAAAGTTCACATAAGGTTTGGTTATGGCTGAAATATCTCAACAACGCGTCGAAGCTTCTTTGCGTAAGGAGCTGGCGGGCACCGCCTTCTTGTGGGCCGGTCCCGCGCTGGCGTTCGTGGTGGCCCTGGTCCACACCAGCTAGTTCGTTCCTCGGTCGCGGGCGATGGCCTCGCGAACGGTTGCGGGATCACGTGCCACGAGCGCACTGTCGTCCGCGCTGGTGATGATCGGGCGCTGAAGCGCCTGGGGGTTCTCGCAGAGACCGCTGATCCATTGATCGCGACTTGCTGAGTCCCGGGGGAAGTCCAAGCCCGCAGCAGCCGCTTCCTTCGGACGTGCGATGTCCCAGGGCTCAAGACCCAGTTTGTCCAGCAGGCTGGTCAGCTCGTCGGGGGTCGGTGGCTCATCGAGGTAGCGGCGCTCGGTGTAGTCGACACCCGCCGCATCCAGGTCGGCTTTCGCTGAACGGCACTTCGAGCAGGCCGGGTTGATCCAGATCTCCATGGCGCTCCTTGGTGGGACTACAACACACGACGCAGGTGGTCAGGCTCGAAGCCGTTGCTTAGCCCCCACAGGACAGCCTGCGACCGACTGGACACGCCGATCTTGCGATAGAGGTTCCGCACGTAGGACTTCAGTGTGTTGGGGCTGAGGTAGGTCCGCTCGCAGATCTCGTTGTTCGTCAGGCCCTGAGCGATCAGCGCTAGAACCTCGGCCTCGCGGTTCGACAGCCCGTGATCGTTGCCGGGCCACTGGCCGAACGACTCCTCGCCCTCGGGCGTCACCACCACCTGCTCGCCACGGTGCACGGCCTCAATCGCAGCAACGAGTTCCTCGGCGGTGGCGGTCTTCGCGATGTAGCCACTCACTCCAGCATCCAGGGCCGCGGCGATCAGCTGAGCATCCACATTCCAACTGAAGACGACGACCTTGCTGGCTCCGTGCTGGCTCACCTCCGCTATGCGGATCTGGCCGCCCTGGTTCTGAGCGAAGGTGTCGTAGAGGACCAGGTCGACGTCCGACCGCGGGAAGGCGTTGGCGTCCAGTTCTACGATCTCGACGCGGTCGGCGTACGGCGCCAGCGCGTTGGCCAGCCCGACCACGACGATCTCGTAGTCGTTGACCAGGGCCAGGCGAATGGGAGTCGAAGACACCGATCAAGTATGACAGTCGTTCGCGCTCGTCGCCCTGCGCCAGCGACCCTCATCCCGCGTGACCAGACCCTGCTCCTCGAACTGCTCCAGCCAGCCGAGCATGGGCCAGCGGTTCCACTTGTGGAAGAAGATCTCCGCATTGCGCAGGATGTCGTCCACGTGCTCCACCGGAGGTCGAGAGACCGGGTGGTGCTGGTGGTAGGCGCGAGCGTCGCCGGTCCACCCGAATCGCAGGCCCCGCTCCTGGCAACGGGCCGCGAAGTCAGTGTCCTCCGCTCCGTAGCCGACGTAGTCCTCGCAGAAGCCTCCTGAACGGTTCCAGGCCTCCCGGTGCAGGGCGAAGGAGAGCGACCAGAAGAGATCGGCGTTCCGGTCGAAGGACCACTCGCCCCGCTTGGGGTGAGGCCGGGCCGGATGAGGGCAATCCCGCAGCGCGTCCAGGCGGTAGCCCGACGGCCCCGGGGGTGGCAGATAGGTGACCGGCCCGGACCACACGGCGTCCCGATCCAACAAGCAGCGGGTGCGATAGCCGGCGATCAGGTCTGATCCGGCCACGCAATCGACATCAAGGAAGACGAGGACCTCGGCGCCACCCGCGATCGCCGCGGCGGCCCCGAGGTTGCGTGCTGCGGCCAACGGCAGCGCCTGCGGGTCTGCCTCCAGGTAGAGCACCCGCGACTCCAGGCCGTTCACCGACCGGGCTTCGATGGACTCGTCCC
>CBDTZB010000449.1:0-2936 GCA_965364795.1 uncultured Nocardioides sp. | reverse complement strand
GGCAGCCCGCACCGACCCGACGCTGATGGCCGCGGTCGCCCCGCTCGAGCAGCGAGTCGGTCGCGATGCCCACCGCGTCACCGTGGAGGCCCTCGGGGCCGACGAGTCCCAACCCGGTGTCCGCGAACTCGTGCAGGCGACGCTCGATCTCGTCCGCGGACTGGGTCTGGCCAAGACCATCACCGACGACGAGCGTCGCCGCGGCCGGATCCTCGACCAATGGGCGATCACCCTCGACCAGCACCTCGACAACACCCACCCCGACCCTCAGGAGATCGCATGAGCGACGCACCAGCACCGAGCAAGTCTGAACTCCTCGAGGGGCTGCTCAGCGACTTGACCGCGGAGGGCGACAGCCTGCGCGCGGCAGTGGCCGAGCTCAGCCCCGCCGAGTGGTCGACGCCCACCCCCGCTCCGCGCTGGAGCATCGCCACCCAGGTCGCGCACCTGGCCTGGACCGACGAGACCGCCGCCGTCGCGGCCACCGACAAGACGGCCTGGGACGCACTGGTCCTCCAGGCCATGGCGGACCCCACGGGGTTCGTTGACCAGGGCGCAGAGGAGGTCGCTCAGCTCGAACCGGCAGCTCTCCTCGCGCGGTGGGACGTCGCTCGGGTCAAGCTCGGCTCCGCACTGCGCAGCTTGTCCGCCGAAGACAAGATGCCGTGGTTCGGACCGCCGATGTCGGCCGCCTCGATGGCGACGGCCCGCTACATGGAGACCTGGGCCCACTCCCTAGATGTCTACTCCGCCCTCGACGTCGATCCCCCGGTCACCGACCGGATCAAGCATGTCGCCCACCTCGGCGTCCGCACCCGCAACTTCGCCTTCAGCGTCCACGAACTGGCGAGGCCCGCCGAGGAGTTCCGGATTGCACTCGCCGCTCCGTCCGGGGAGACCTGGACCTGGGGGCCGGTCGACGCGGCCCAGCAGGTCACCGGGTCGGCGTACGACTTCTGTCTGCTCGTCACCCAGCGCGTCCACCGCGCCGACACCGACCTGACCGCCACCGGGCCAGAGGCCAACCAGTGGCTCGATATCGCCCAGTGTTTCGCCGGCCCTGCGGGCGAAGGAAGGAAGCAAGCATGACCACCGGAATTCTTCGCGTCGGCAACTGTTCCGGCTTCTACGGCGACCGCCTCTCCGCCATGCGCGAGATGCTCGAAGGCGCCTCGAACGGACAGAGCCTGGACGTCCTGACCGGGGACTACCTGGCCGAACTGACCATGCTGATCCTCGGCAAGGACACGATGCGCGACCCGAACCTCGGCTACGCGCGCACCTTTGTCCGCCAGGTCGAGGACTGCCTCGGACTGGCCCTCGAGAAGGGCGTCAAGATCGTCAGCAACGCCGGTGGACTCAACCCGGCCGGGCTGGCCGACAAACTGCGCGAGGTGGCGAACGGACTCGGGCTCGACCCCACCATCGCCCACGTCGAGGGTGACGACGTCCGCGGCCTGACCGATGAGTTCCCGGCGCTCCAGGGCGCTTTGACCGCCAACGCCTACCTCGGTGGCTTCGGCATCGCCTCCGCCCTGAGCGCCGGCGCCGACATCGTCGTCACCGGCCGGGTCACCGACGCCTCGGTCGTCGTGGGACCGGCCATCGCTCACTTCGGCTGGACCCCCGAGTCGTACGACGCCCTCGCGGGTGCCGTGGTCGCCGGGCACATCATCGAGTGCGGAACCCAGGCGACCGGCGGCAACTTCTCCGGCTTCAAGGATCTGCCACGGTTCGACCAGCCGCTCGGCTTTCCGATCGCCGAGATCGCCGCCGACGGGTCGTGTGTCATCACCAAGCACGAGGGCACTGGCGGCATGGTCACCGTCGACACCGTCACCGCTCAACTGCTCTACGAGATCCAGTCCACCCGCTACCTCAACCCCGACGTCACCACCCACCTCGACTCGGTCGAGATCGCCCAGGAGGCGCGCGACCGAGTGGCGATCACGGCTGTGCGCGGAGAAGCGCCGCCGGAGAAGCTGAAGGTCTGCGTCAACGAACTCGGCGGCTTCCGCAACGGCATGGAGTTCGTCCTCACCGGCCTCGACATCGACATCAAGGCCGACTGGTTGCGGCAGCAGTTGGAGCCCTCGCTGGTCGCGGAAACGGTCGCGTGGACGCGGACCCCGTTGCCCACCGTCGACGCCGAGACCGAAGAAGGTGCCTCCTCGCTCCTGCGCTGCACGGTCATGGACGCCGACCAGGCCAAGGTGAGCAAGGCCTTCACCGGCCCGGCCGTGGAGTTGGCGCTGGCGTCGTACCCCGGCTTCACGATGACCGGACCCCCCGGACCCCCGACGCCGTACGGCGTGTACCGGCCGGAGTACCTCCCGCGCACGGCGGTCGAGCACACCGTCGTCCATGCGGACGGCCGACGCGAAGTGATCGCCGACCCCAGCGAGTTCTGCGATGTGGAGGCCGTCACGCAGGCGGGGCAACGCCCTTCGCCGTTCCCGGCTCCGTCCGACACAGTCACTCGACGCGCCCCCCTCGGCACCTTCGTCCACGCGCGGTCCGGGGACAAGGGTGGCGACGCCAACCTGGGTCTGTGGATCCGCAACGACGACGTCAATGAGGAGTTGTACGCCGCGCGCGTTCAGTGGCTGACCAAGCTGATCACGCCCAAGAAGATTCGCGAGCTCGTGCCGGAGGCAGACGGCCTGGACATCGAGGTCTACGTGCTGCCCAACCTCGGCGCGGTCAACGTGTTGATCCGGGGGCTGTTGGGTCGTGGCGTGGCCGCCTCGACCCGGTTCGACCCCCAGGCCAAGGGTCTGGGCGAGTGGGTCCGCTCGCGGATGGTGCACGTGCGGGAGGACCTCCTGTGACCGCCGTGATGGAGCCGACGACCAGCGCCGAGGAACGCGCGGCGTTGCGTGAAGTCGCGGCCGAGTTCACCCGCCGCGAGATCGCTCCGCACCTGCAGGGCTGGG
>CBDTZB010000448.1:0-2944 GCA_965364795.1 uncultured Nocardioides sp. | reverse complement strand
AGACGTCATCGTCCAAGGCACCAAGACCAGCCTGCTGTGGCGAGCCGCGGCTGAGAACCAGCAGGCCGTGATCGATCTCAACGCGACCGCCCCTGGCCAGGTCTTCCTCGACAACGGCACCGCTGGCCTGATCGTGGTGGACGGCGCCGACGGCGCGATCGACGCCACCAACATCGCGCCGTACCTCGCGAGGATCAGCCCCGAGGGGGTTCTCTCCACCCTCGGCTCGCTGCCGACGTACGACGCCATCACCGTGAGCCCCCTGGGCACCCGGTTGGTCTATTCCCCGCCCGGAACCCTGGGTGGCGAGGTCAGCGCGATCGGCTCTCTGCTGACCCAGGGCGCCGACGGCGAGGGGCGGCTCGATGCTCCGGTGGAGTTCGGCTTCGCCCCCGGAACCTGGAACTGGGAGGACGACCAGACCCTGATCGTGGTCCTGGTTGCCGAAAACTCGGCACCGGGAGACGGGCAGCAGTTAGGTCGGTGCGACCTGGCGCAAACAACGTGCGTGGTGATCGATGAACTCTCGGCCAGCAGGGCCCCGAGCCCGGTGACCGGCGAGGTGCATGAGAGCTACACCGCTGCGGAAGCTCTCGACTCCGTGATCCAGGCTGCGGTCGCTGATGACCGCGCGTCCCTCGTCGATCCTGCAGTGGTCGCCGATGAACAATGGACTCAACTGGTGACCTACGCCGCCGGCGAAAGCGGCGCGGTGGTTCCCGGTTGTCGCAACAACGGCATCGGTTCCTGGGACTGCGAGATCGCGTTCACCGCCGACGAATCACTGACCTACTACGCCATCGTGACGGCCGCAAAGAACACCTACGGCTGGCGCGTCTCCTACGTCAGCATCGCAGATTCATGACCGCCGACTCGGCGTTAGTTGACGCTCGTACGGCGGTGAGTCGGCGCGTCTTGAACAAGTTGCGCCGACTCGTCGTCCGGATCTTTACAGTGTCGGCATGACCGCACCCCCGGCCCTGGAGGCCATCGGCGTACGCCGCTCGTTCGGCGCTGTTCAGGCCGTCAGCGACGCCTCACTGACCGTTGCTGGCGGCACCGTGACCGCCCTGATCGGGCCCAACGGCTGCGGCAAGACCACCTTGATGCTGATGCTGGCTGGTCTTCTCCAGCCCGACGCAGGACAGATCGCCATCGGTGGGCTCACCCACGCCGACGGCGGTCGCGACGTCCGGGCCCGGATCGGTTGGATGCCCGATGTGCTGGGCACCTGGGACTCCCTGACCTGCGAGGAGACGCTGACCACCTTCGGACGGGCCTACGGCCTGACAACCACCGACGCCCGGACCCGGGCCCACGATCTGTTGCGCCGCGTCCACCTCTCGGAGTACGCCGCCCAACCGGCCCGGGTGTTGAGCCGTGGGCAGAAGCAACGGTTGTCCCTAGCCCGTTCGCTGGTCGCCGACCCCTCGGTGTTGATCCTCGACGAACCCGCCTCTGGTCTCGATCCGCGCAGCCGGATCGAACTGCGCAACCTGATCCGCGAGTTCGCCTCCGAGGGCAAAGCGGTGCTGATCTCTTCCCATGTCCTGGCCGAGTTGGATGAGATGGTCGACGAGGCCGTCTTCATGGCCGCCGGTCGGACCTCGGACTCCTCCACCGACGCCTTAGTGGCTCAGGCCCGCAACGCCTGGCGGGTTCAGGTCCTCGCGGGAGATGACGTGCACGCCCGTCTTTCCGAAGCCAACCGACCCTGGACCGCCACCGCGACCGGTGACCCCACCCAAGCCACCGTTCAAGTCACCGGCGACGACGATGCTGCAGCCCTCCTGACCTGGTTGGTCGGCTCAGGGCTACGGGTGTCGTCCTACGGACCCGTCGGCAGCGCGCTGGAACAGGTGTATCTCTCCATGGAAGCGGACCGCCGATGACCATCGATCAAGCCCCCGAGCAGTCCACGCCCGCCTCCGGAACCGATCGATCACGGCGCGACGCCTGGGCCTTCTCCTGGAGCGGCACCCGCCTCGTCATCGAGTTAGAGATGCGTCAGCGGTTCCGCTCCACCCGATGGCGTATCGCCCTGGTCGTGGTCTTCCTCCTGATCGCCAGCGTCGCGCTTCTCACCGTCGCAGCCGCTCAAGCCCTCGACGTCAGCGAGGGCGATGCGGTCTTCGGGCTCATCGTCTTCTTCGTCCTCTTCATGGGGCTGATGGTCTCCCCCACGCTCTCGGCTGGAGCCATCAACGGCGACGCCAAGGAAGGCACCCTGGCGCCTCTTCAGTCGACGCCTCTGTCTGCGGTCGACATCGTCCTGGGCAAGCTCCTCGCGTCCTGGGTCGCGTCACTGGTGCTCCTGCTCCTTGCCATGCCTTTCATCGGCTTGGGCTTCTTCACCTCCGAGGCCCCGGGCGGTGCGCTGGTCACGGTTGTAGTGGTGCTGGCAGTCGAACTGCTCGTGGTCTGCGCCTTCGGTCTTGGGTGGTCGGCACTGACGTCGGGGACAGCTGCCTCCACGGTTCTGACGTATCTCACGATCGCCACCCTGACCGCGATCCTGCCGGTGTTCTTCGGTCTCTTTGCCGCGCTCTGGACGACCGACACCACGCAGACCTACGCCTACCCCGAGTACTACAACAAGAAGTCCGCCCCACCCAACGCCCAACAGGACCGCAATGGCGAGTACTTCGTCTGCCAGACCGACACCTACATCAACAACTCCCCACGCACCGACCGTTTGTGGTGGCTGTTGGCGGTCAACCCGTTCGTCATCGTCGCCGATTCGGCACCCACTCCGGATCAGAAAACCGACGAGTACTACTCGAGCGACGGAGTCCTCGACAGCCTGAAGTTCGCGGTGCGGGAGGCTCGACTCGGACCTGACGAGGTCCAAGGTTCTAGCGAGTGCAGCGACCAGCTCACGCCCGAGGAGCTCGAACGACAGGACCGCCGCGACAATCTCAGCGCTCTCTGGCCGTGGGGCCTC
>CBDTZB010000447.1:0-2944 GCA_965364795.1 uncultured Nocardioides sp. | reverse complement strand
CGTCGCCGTCGTGCGCGGTCGCGGCGACCTCGTGCTCCCCCCCGGTCAGGACGGGCCCGGCGCCGCTGCGCTGGTCCGCGCCGAGGGCAGCGATCTCTTCGGCTACGGAAGCCGCGAGGCCGTGATGCGGGCCGTGCGGGGGGCACCCGATGATCAGCACGTCTTCGGAACCCCCGTCTCGGAGGAGGAGTTGGCGGAGGCCTTCGCCTCCGCAGGGGTCGACCCAGGCGATCCCAGCTCGCGCGGGGGTGTCCTCGCCGTCGCCTTCGCCTACGGGTGGGAGCCCGATCCGGCGGCGTCGGCGGACCGAGTTCACCTGCGACCACGGACTCCGTAGACTGCAGAGTCTCCTGCTCTTCGACACTGACGAGGTAACGCACGCCGTGGCAAAGCCCAAGAAGACCGAACGCCAAAAGGTGATCGACGACATCCGCAAGAAGCAGAAGGGCGCCGACAAGCGCCGTGGCTTCGCGATTGTGGGTGTCAGCATCGTGTTGGCCGTCGGGATCGTCGGTGCGGCGGCGTACCGCCCGGTCAAGGACAAGATCGACGCCCGCGCCTTCAGCAACACCTCTCTGGAGGAGATCGGCGCGGCCGCATCGGTCTGCGGCGAGATCGAGACCAAGGACGCAACCGGCGCCAACGACCACCAGCCGACCGGCACGCAGCTGACCTACGAGGATTCGCCGCCGGCCTTCGGCCCGCACTGGAACGAGTTCAACCTCGCGCCCGACCCGATCGGTCGTCGTTTCTACGACACCGCGGATCGTCCTGAGCTCGAAGCGTTGATCCACAACTCCGAGCACGGCTACAACATCCTGTGGTACGACGAGACCATCGCCGATGACTCCGAGCAGCTCAGCGCGGTCAAGGCCATCGCAAGCAAGCTCGACGACAACGACACCAACCTGCGCTTGAAGTTCAAGGCCGTGCCGTGGACCGAGGAGGACGGCGAGCCCTTCCCGGACGACATGCACGTGGCACTGACTCACTGGTCGGTCGGCGGCACCGACGCCGCCGAGGACGCTACCCAGGTGGGGGTGTGGCAGTACTGCGCCGAGCCGAGCGGCGAAGCGCTCAAGGACTTCATGCTCGACTACCCCTACACCGACAGCCCGGAGCCCTTCGCCGGCTGACCCGCCGCGCGATTCCGGTGGTTGAGGAGGGACGAAGTCCCGTCTCGAAACCCCGGCACCTCGCGCACTAGGCTCCGCGCATGACCTCCACCCCCCGCATCGACAACTTCTGGGCCGTCGTACCCGCCGGCGGCGCTGGCACCCGCTTGTGGCCGCTGTCGCGTCAGGCATCCCCGAAGTTCCTGCGTGATCTCACCGGTGGCGGGCGCTCGATGCTGCAGGAGACGTTCGACCGGCTGACGCCCCTGGTCAACGACCGCTTCCTGGTCGTCACCGGACGGGCCCACCGACCGGCGGTGCGCGAGCAGTTGCCGGAGCTACCCAGGGACTCGGTGCTTGCCGAGCCTTCGGCGCGCGACTCCATGGCCGCCATCGGCCTCGCCGCGGCCCTGCTTGAGGTGCGCGACCCCGACGCGGTCATGGGTTCCTTCGCCGCCGACCACGTGATTCCCGACGCCGTCGCCTTCGGGGAGTGTGTGGCGAGCGCAGTGGAGGTTGCCCGTGACGGGTGGCTGGTCACGATCGGAATCGAACCAACCTTTCCCTCCGCAGCCTTCGGCTACATCCACCTCGGTGAGGAAATGGGCGATCACCCTGGCGCCTACGCCGTGCGCTCCTTCGTCGAGAAGCCGAGCGTTGAGACCGCGACCGAGTACCTCGCCACCGGTCAGTTCCGCTGGAACGCCGGCATGTTCGTCGTACGCCCGACGGTGCTTCTCGATCTGCTCGCTGACAGCGACCCCGAATTTGCCGGGGCTCTGAGGGCTATCGCGGCCGACCCCGCCACGTTGGAGACCGCTTGGCCCTCGTTGCCGAAGATCGCCCTTGACCACGCCGTGGCCGAGCCGGCCGCCACGGCCGGAAAGGTCGTCACGGTCCCCTCCACCTTCGCCTGGGAAGACATCGGCGACTTCGACTCCCTGGCAGCGCTGCTTGAGGCCGAGGGCCAAGCCACGACCGTGCTGGGCGACGCTTCTCTGGTCCGCTCCACTGACTCGAGCGGATTAGTCATCCCCGCCGCCGGCAAGATGATCGCCGTTGTCGGTCTCGACGACGTCGTCGTGATCGACACGCCCGATGCGTTGCTGGTGACCACGCGTGCCCGTGCTCAAGACGTGAAGGCCATCGTCACCGCGCTGAAAGAAGACGGTCGCGCCGACCTAACCTAGAGCGCCTATCTCGAACCCCCGGTAGCACCGCTCGCACCACCGGACTTCGTCACTCCTCGACTACCTAGGCCGCCACCGGGGCTGGCCGGCTCAGGGGTGGTTGGGAGACTGGGGAGATGACTACCTTCTCCGTCGTTCTGGATCAGCAGCTGAAGCGTGAGCCGGGTCGGCCGCTCATCACGTTCTATGACCAGGCCACGGGCGAACGAGTCGAATTGTCGGTGACGACGTACGCCAACTGGGTGGCGAAGGCGGCCTCGCTCCTCGTGGAAGAGCACGACCTCGAGCGCGGGGACCGGCTGCGGATCGACCTGCCCATCCACTGGTTGGGACCTGTCTTCCTGGGTGCCGCGTGGGCCGCGGGCCTCATCGTTACCGACGACGAGCCCGATGCGGTGGTCTGTGGTCCTGACACACTGGCTACCTGGGCCGAGCAGGCGGCCGAACGGCCGATTCTGGCCTGTTCTCTGCGGCCGATGGGAGTTCGGTTCGCGGACCCGATCCCAGCCGCAGTCCACGACGTCGGCATCGACATCTGGTCCCAGCCGGACTCCTTCATCTCCTACGACCCGCCAACCGGTGACAGCGTGGCCCTCGAGTACGGCGGCACCGCGGTGACGCAGCAGGAGCTATGGACGG
>CBDTZB010000446.1:0-2945 GCA_965364795.1 uncultured Nocardioides sp. | reverse complement strand
GACGAGGTCGGCGCCACCTTGATGGTCGACATGGCCCACTTCGCCGGGCTGGTCGCCGGCAAGGTCTTCACCGGCGACGAGGACCCGATCCCGCACGCCCAGATCGTCACCAGCACGACGCACAAGTCTCTGCGTGGACCGCGCGGCGGCATCGTGCTCGCCAACGAAGAACTTGCACCGTCGGTCGACCGCGGTTGCCCCATGGTGCTCGGCGGCCCGCTCTCCCACGTCATGGCGGCCAAGGCCGTTGCCTTCGCCGAGGCCCGTCGCCCCGAGTTCCAGACCTACGCCCAGGCGATCGCCGACAACGCCAAGTCGCTGGCCGAAGGATTCATGAGCCGCGACGCCAACCTGGTCACCGGAGGTACCGACAACCACATCGTGTTGTTGGACGTGTCGAAGTACGGTCTCACCGGTCGCCAGGCCGAGTCGGCACTGCTCGAGGCCGGGGTCGTGACCAACCGCAACTCGATTCCCGCCGACCCCAACGGTGCCTGGTACACCTCCGGCATCCGGTTCGGCACTCCCGCCCTGACCACGCGTGGCTTCGGGCACGACGAGTTCGACCAGGTCGCTGACTTGGTGACCCTGGTGCTGAAGAACACCGAGCCGGGCGTGACCAAGGCGGGTGGGCCGTCCAAGGCGTCCTACCGTTTGGCGGAGGGCGTTGCCGCAAAGGTCAAGGCTGCCTCGGCTGAGATGCTCGACAAGCACCCGCTCTACCCGGGCCTCGAGCTCAGCTAGCACCCACGCCAGCCCCGCTGGTCGAGCTTGTCGAGACCACTCGACGGTCGAGCCACCCTCGCTGGCGAGCCTGTCGAGACCACCCACGTGCGCCTCGTCACCAGCGTTCAGCCCTCACATCACTGATGACGGGCGCTCGGACGGATACCGTGCATACATGACCGCCCAGGCGCAGGACGCCCCGACCGCGGAGCAGGCTCGCTCCCGGTCGCAGGCGTTGCTGCACACCCTGTGGCGGCTGATCGTGACCACGGTCGGTTCGTGCATGCGCTATCGCGTCACGGGGTTGGCGGCAGAGGCTGCCTTCTTCGCCGTCTTGTCAGTGCCGCCCCTGGTCTTCGCCATGGCCGGCGCGGTCGGCTACGTGTCGGATCAGTTTTCCGCGGCCCAGGTCGAGGACGTTCGACTGGCGGTCCTTGATCTGTCGGGGCAGTTCCTGACCCAGAGCGCCGTTGACAAGATCATCGCCCCGACCATCGAGACGGTGCTGGAAGGCGGCCGGTTCGACGTCATCTCGATCGGCTTCGTGCTGGCCCTGTGGTCGGGATCGCGGGCCCTGAATGTCTTCATCGACACCATTACGATCATGCACGGACTCGGCGGCCACCGCGGGATCGTGAAGACCCGCGCGCTGTCCTTCGTGCTCTACATCCTGGCCATGCTCAGCGGCGCCGTCTCGTTGCCGTTGGTGGTGGCCGGGCCCCGACTGGTCAACACCATCCTCCCGGAGCGGCTGGAGATGCTGAGTCAGTTCTACTGGCCAGCCGTGGTGCTCATCTGCATCTGCTTCCTCGCCACGCTCTACCACGTGTCGGTGCCCGTGCGAACGAACTGGAGTTTCAACCTGCCCGGGGCGACGTTCTCCCTGGTGGCGTGGATCGGGGGGTCCTATGTGCTGCGCTGGATCCTGACGGCGACCGCCGGCGACTCCAAGTCGATCTACGGACCACTGGCCGCGCCCATCGCCGTGCTGCTGTGGCTCTACATCGTGGCGATCGCGGTGCTCATCGGCGCCGCGGTGAACGCTGCCTTCGACGAGGTCTTTCCCCAGCTGTCCACCACGCGGGCACGGCGGGAACTGCTCCTTCGCCTGCGCAAGCGTCGGGCCGCGGCGAGAGCAACTGCGCCGCGAGCGGCAGGCCTTCCGCCGGATCAGGACGTCGGTCCACTAGATTCAACCCGTGCTGGGGAAACACAAGACGTCATCTGAGGAGAGGTCGAAGGTCGTCGATTTTCCTGACGTATCCCTTCCTGCTCCACAGGCGTCGGTGTTCGGCGCCCTGGCCCGACGTCTGCTCGCCGCGTTGAGCATCTTGGTGGGCACGGTCCTGATCGTCTACCTCGACCGCCTCGGCTACCGCGACAACGCCGATCCGACCGGCGCGGTCGACCTGAAGGACGCCATCTACTACACCACCGTCACACTGAGCACGACCGGGTACGGCGACATCACTCCTGTCAGTGAACAGGCGAGAATGATCAACGCGTTCATCATCACGCCGGCTCGCATCGCATTCCTCGTGTTGTTGATCGGTACCACCCTGGAGGTGCTGGCGGTCCAGGGTCGCGAGCAGATCCGGCTCACTCGTTGGAGGAGAAAGATGGGCAACCACGTTGTGGTGATTGGCTTCGGCACGAAGGGACGAAGCGCGATCTCGACACTGAGCGACAGCGGGGTGCCGCAGGACCAGATCGTGGTGATCGACAACAGGGCTGAGGCTGTCGAGGAGGCGCGCAAGGCCGGATTTGCTGTGGTGGTCGGAGACGCGACCAAGAGCGAGATCCAGCGTCAGGCCGGCGTGCACGAGGCTGACCAGGTCATCATCGCCACGGGAAGTGACGCTGCGAACGTGTTGGCCACGCTGAGCGCTCGCCGGCTGGCGAGTGAGAAGGCGGACGACCAGCCGCTCACCCGGATCGTGGCTGCGGTCAGTCAGCAGGAGAACACCGAGTTGATCAAGCGCTCCGGCGCCGACGCCGTGATTACCTCGTCCGACGCCGTCGGACGTCTGATCGGGCTCTCCACGTTCTCTCCGATGCTGGGGGAGATGATGGAGGACCTGCTCAACTCTGGTAGCGGGCTTGAAGTGGCCTCGCGCGAACTGTTGGTCAACGAGGTTGGCCGCCAGCCGCAGTCCCTGTCTGATCAGGTGATCGGCGTGGTGCGCGATGAGAAGCTCTACCGCTACTTCGACCCGATC
>CBDTZB010000445.1:0-2956 GCA_965364795.1 uncultured Nocardioides sp. | reverse complement strand
GGCCACGGCGTCGGCCACGTGGTGGTCGCGATCCCGGCCCCGCTCCCGCAGACCCTCGACGATTCCGTCCTTGTCCGCTTCCGTCCGGTTCCGCGACACCTTGAAGCGGCCCACCACCTCGGTGATCTCCAACTCCAGCCCGACGATGCCCTGAAGCATGGCTGCCATGAAGTCCGGCGGGCCCTCGCTCTCCAACCACGGACCGCGCGCATGATCCGCACCGTGCGGCGTCTCCGCCAATCGAGCGGCGTCGAGCATCTCCGCCTGCTCGAGCACCTCCGCGTGGAGTCGCTCGGGGTCGCGGTGCATCCGGAGCCAACCGGCGATCTGCACCTGCGTGTAATCCCACGTGCCCACGGCCCGGCCCTGGGCGCGGCCTCGGGCTTGCCCGCCGAGATCCGGGGGCTGGACGCTCGGGTACCAGCGCGGGGTCACGTACGTGTGCGGTCCCTGCACGACGACTCGGCATGGGACCGGCTCGTTGCCAGGGAGGTCGAACTGTTCGTTGTGCCCAGAGGCGTGGGCCAGCAACAGACCCTCGCGCCAGACCGTGGGCAACAGGGTGACGTCCGCAACGCCGTCGGTCCCGGTGATCCAGGACGCGGCGCCCATCTCCGTCAGCAGAGCGCGGCACTGTTCCCAATCGTCGACGCGTTGACTGGCGGGACAGTAGACGCGGCTGAACGGGGCGGGGGCCATGCCGGCCATGCTACTGGGCGGGCTTCGCGATCTGGACAGGGCTTGGGTGTTGGAAAACTGTCGGTACTCGAACACTTTTCACACACCCAACGGGTCTTTGTGCGGTTCCCACAACGATCACTCTCCAAGCTTGGATCGGCCTGTCGCTGCGCTTGTCATGTCTCGACGGGTGACATCCTGACTCGCAGGAGAACTCCGTGACCTGCAAGATGGGCAACATCCACATCTCTTCGTGGGTAGAAGAAAGAGGTACTAGGTGTTCAAGCGCATCGCCATTGTCAACCGCGGCGAGGCAGCCATGCGGCTGATCCATGCCGTTCGGGATCTCAACGCCGAGCATCCTGATCGCGACCCGGTTGTCACGATCGCCCTCTACACCGACGCCGAACGCTCGGCAATGTTCGCCCGGGAAGCCGACGAGGCACATCCCATCGGGCCCGCGTCGGAGCGACCGTACCTCAACCATGAACTCCTCGCCAGCGTCCTTCAGGACGTTCGCGCCGACGCAGTCTGGGTGGGCTGGGGCTTCGTCGCCGAGGACGCCGCGTTCGCGGACCTCGTCGAATCTCAGGGAATACGGTTTATCGGTCCCTCCGGCGACGCGATGCGCAAACTGGGAGACAAGATTGGCTCCAAACTCATTGCCGAAGAGGTGGGCGTGCCGGTGGCCCCCTGGTCCCGCGGCGGCGTCGACACCCTGGACGCCGCACTGGCCTCTGCCGAGCAGATCGGCTACCCCCTCATGCTCAAGGCCACCGCAGGTGGTGGCGGCCGCGGCATCCGCAAGGTGACGTCCGCCGATGAACTGACAGACGCCTACCAGCGCACCCGCGACGAGGCCCAGCGCGCTTTCGGCTCCGGCGTCGTCTTCCTGGAGAAGCTGGTCACCGGCGCCCGCCACGTGGAGGTCCAAGTCATCGCCGACAGCCACGGCAACGCCTGGGCCATCGGCGTCCGCGACTGCACCGTGCAGCGCCGCAACCAGAAGGTCATCGAGGAATCGGCATCCCCACTCCTCACAACAGAGCAGACCGATGAACTGAAGGCCTCAGCCGAGCGGCTCGCGCTGGCCGTCGACTACGTGGGTGCAGGCACCGTTGAGTTCCTGTACCACCCCGGCGAGAAGCTGTTCGCATTCCTGGAGGTCAACACGCGCCTCCAGGTGGAACACCCCATCACCGAGGTCACCAACCAGTTCGATCTCGTCAGGGCCCAGATCCACGTTGCCGACGGCGGCCGCCTTGACGAACGCCCCACCGAATCCGGCCACGCCGTCGAAGCGCGCCTGAACGCCGAGGATCCCGACCGCGATTTCGCTCCCGCCCCCGGCCTGATCACCCGTCTCGCGCTGCCCGCCGGGCCGGGCATCCGCGTCGACACCGGAGTCACCGAGGGCGATTCGATTCCCGCCGATTTCGATTCCATGATCGCCAAGATCATAGCCTTTGGCCGCACCCGCGACGAGGCGCTCGGCCGGTTGCGTCGGGCCATGGCCGAGACCACCGTCGTGATCGAGGGCGGCGCCACCAACAAGGCGTTCATCCTTGAGCTGCTCCGTCAGCCAGAGGTCACCGGACCTGCTGAAGGCGGTACCTGGGCGGACACCGCCTGGATCGACCGCACGCGCGCCGACGGCGGTCTGATCGCGGATCAGCACGCCGGCGTCGCACTAGTCGTTGCCGCCATCGAGGCCTATGAGGAGACCACGGCGCTGGAGGTGGACCGCCTACTGGCCACCGCCCACGGTGGCCGTCCCCAGACGGCCCACACGTCGGGGTCGAAGGTGGATCTCAAGCTGCGCGGCGCCACCCACACCGTCACCACCTTCGCCATCGCCCCGCATCGCTACCGCGTGGTGGTTGACGGCCAGGGCACAGAGGCTGAACTCACCCGCTTCGACGACGTGCACGGCCGCATCACCGTCGGCGACGAACGTCACCGCATCACCTCCGCCACGCACGGCCCCATCCACGCCATCGAGGTGGACGGCGTCACGCACCGCGTCTCACGCGACGAGGGTGGCGTGCTGCGCTCCCCCGCCCCCGCTCTGGTTGTGGCCACGCCCGTTGCCGTCGGCGACGAGGTGGAGGCCGGTGCGCCGGTGGTTGTGCTCGAATCCATGAAGATGGAAACCGCCGTCTACGCGCCGTTCGCGGGGCGGGTGAAGCAGTTGCTGGTGATGACCGGATCGCTCGTTGAATCGATGGCACCGTTGGTGCGTCTGGAGCCGCTCGGCGACGGGGCCGAGGTGGCCGCC
>CBDTZB010000444.1:0-2957 GCA_965364795.1 uncultured Nocardioides sp. | reverse complement strand
GCAGACCCGACGGCACCATCACCTTCCACCGACGCACCTAGCGCGGATTGCGGCAGATGAGGGCGTTTCGGTGGCCGACTCTTCTGAGGTACGCATGCGGTCGGTGTCCTCAGTTATTACGTAGAGACGGGTCCACGGAATGGTGAGAGTGCGGTCAGGTTGAGGGGTCGGTGACGCGGCCTAGGAATAGCGGCGTTCCGTGCTGCACGTCGTGGATTGCGAATAGGAACGGTCGGTCCACCACGAGCGGCGTGGTGAGTGGCGCGCTCTGCGCACGCACGACTACAGCGGTGGCGGCTGCGGCCTCGGTTCCCTGTTCGTCGACGGCGATGAAGACTTCGTGCTGGACCGCGGAGATGAAAAGTTGTTCTTGCCTGGTTATGGCCGAGAACTCCGCTTGGTTGCGGTCGAATGCCCGTTCCATCCCCATGGCCTTCAACGTCGTCATGAGGGGCGTCTGAGTGCGGAAGGTCCAGCGGGGAAGGGTCAGCGCCACAGACTCCTGGCTGAGGGAGGCCAAGATGTTCGGAAGTTCACCGGCAGCGATGGCGGCCTCCACCTCGGTGAACCGATCTGGGTCGGGCAGGACGATCGTCATCGCCAACTCACCGCCCGCGTAGGGCAACTGGGTGGTCTGCCAGCCCTCACCTCGACCCAGCAGGCTCGGACCCTCTTCGCCGACTGAGTTCATCATCGCTACCGAGACCGTGGACCCGTCGCGGAGAGTGAAATCGCCGTCTTCTGTGAGGTCCGGCTCGAAGGGGCGCTCCCACGGAGCCTTGAGGTAGAGCGCGTTGACCAGCACCAGACGGGTCAGCGCGTCGATCATGCCCTCGGGGAGTAGGTCGGTGATCTGGTCCCGCGTCTGCTCGGCCACCCAGCCGTTGATCGCTAGCCGTGCCGGCTCGGGAGCCGTGCGGTAATCGACGGTCCGCATCCCGGCGTCGTAGTGCCGAGCCAGGGTGTCGAGGAAGGCTGGCTCAAAGGTCGTGGCCTCATCCCCAAAAAGGGTATTGGCGGTGTCCAGGACGATCTCGGCCTTACTACGATCGGCCCGACGCCGGGAACCTGCGAGCCCGTCGACGTGACTGCTGAGTGCGTTGAGGCCACCGTTGAGACGACCGAGGTCCGGGACGGAAAGGACATCCAGCATCTCGTTGCGGGTCTGGCCGCCAGCGCCGTTGGCGGTGAGCGCCAGGGCGATTCCGATGGAGTACGGCGACAACGCCAAGTTGGGAGCGTTCTCGCCCGCCACGCTCGCGAGGTCGCCGTAGACTCCGGCGCCGAGGGCGTGCAGCGCCCCGACTGCGAGGGGCAGGTCTTTCGTCGATCCCGACTTCCGTGCGACGTTGGAGGACACCAACCCGACGCGGCCCGGGCTACGAGGTTCCGGTCGGAGGCCGCCGGTGGTCTGGCCAGCGGCACATCCGCTCAGTAGCGGGGCGGTGCCGATGGCCATCGCGCTCAGGGAGAGGGTGGTCAGGGCCTGGCGTCGAGTGATCACACTCCATAGGACGGGTCGGGGCTCCAAAACGTTCCATCACCGTCGGTGCAGCAGCCTCCGCGCACTCGCTGAGGGGGGCTCCTCTGCGAGCGGCGTTGGCCCGCTTTTGGAGCCCGGTGCCTGTGCGACCGAACGCACGCTGAGCCGACGCGCGACACGCACTCATCTCGGCAGATCCGCGCACTCCGGCTCACCCCGGACGCGCTGGTGTGACGCCTTTGAAGGCATAGGGCATGTCTGGCGTACTAGCCCACTGCCGGACGCAGTTCCGTTCGAAGGAACGTGTGACCGGCCAGCGATCCCCCTGTGGTGATGCGTTCGGAGCGCGGACTCGGCCACTAGGATTCAAAGTGGGGACTGGTGATGGTGCCGAACCGTGGATCGGCTGTTCTATGCGGAAAATGTGCCCCAGGCAAGAGTCGAACTTGCGACCTTTCGCTTAGGAGGCGGCTGCTCTATCCACTGAGCTACTGGGGCAGGTCGGCCTACATCCTGCCATGGTCGTTGCGGCCGGCTTCGCCCCGGAGTGCGTCCGGACACCTTCGCTTTGCCAACCGCTCCGCGTGGGGTCACAATTTGGGCTCTGCCGTAGTTTGAGGCGGTTAGAGCTCTTCTACTGAAGCCCGCGAAAGTTGCCGATGTCCGACGCCGTGTCGTTCGAATCCCCGGACCAGGTTCCTGGTGCCGCGCCCCACGGGCGCCCCGGACGTCGCCGCGCACCCACCCAGGTTCGCCACACGGTGGGCAAGGTGCTGGGCAGCACCCTGCTCGCTCTGGCCATGATCACCGGGCTGTCGTCGGTCTACCTCGCTCGACACTTCAGCGACAACCTGACCGTGCTCAACCTGGCCGAGCAACTCAGCGACCGGCCGAAGAAGGAACTCAGCCCGCTGCCCAAGGAGGCCCTGAACGTCCTGGTCATGGGGTCGGACGCGCGCGACGGTAAGGGCAACAACATCGATGGCTTGACCGGTGACGGAGCCCGATCGGACACCACGATCCTCTTCCACCTCAGTGCCGACCGGGAGCGCGCCTACGGCATCTCGATCCCACGCGACACCCTGGTGGATCGCCCCGAGTGCACCGACGAAGACGGCGAGATCATCGCGGGCGCCGATGACACGATCTGGAACGGCGCCTTCGCTGTCGGCGGACCGGCGTGCACGATCCAGCAGTTCGAGCAGAGCACGGGGGTGTTTGTCGACCACTTCGTTGTCGTCGACTTCGCCGGCTTCCGCGACATGGTCGACGCCATTGACGGGGTCGAGGTCTGTGTCCCGGAGGACATCAACGATCCAGAGCACGGCATCAACATCCCTGCCGGCACCCGCGAAATCCGTGGCGACGAGGCCCTGAACTACGTCCGCGCTCGCTACACCCTCGGCGACGGCTCCGACATCGGTCGCGTCAAGCGGCAGCAGGGCTTTATCGCCGCTATGGGCGCCAAGGTCAT
>CBDTZB010000443.1:0-2960 GCA_965364795.1 uncultured Nocardioides sp. | reverse complement strand
CTCGCCGAAGAGAACGGCGCGAAGATCATGCCGTTGACTACGGTCACTCAGATCAACCCCCGCACCAACGGTGGGTACGACGTGCACGTGAAGTTCACCAAGGCCAAGTACCCCCGCAAGTCGGCTCGGCGCACCCTTACCGCCGAGCAGGTCGTGATGGCCTCCTCTTCGTTGGGCACTCAGCGGCTGCTGCACCGGATGCGTGACGAGGGCCATCTGCCCCGCCTTTCGCAGCGACTGGGTTACCTCTCGCGGACGAATTCCGAGTCGATCCTCGGTGCCATCGCACCGGACATGAAGATCGACTACTCCGAGGGGATCGCGATCACCTCGAGTTTCCACCCCGACGCGAACACGCACATCGAGCCTGTCCGTTACGGCAAGGGCAGCAACTTCATGTCGATGATGCAGACCGTCCTGACCGACGGTGACGGCGATGAACTGCGGTTCAAGACGTGGCTTAAGGAGATGTGGAAGGAACGCCGCAACATCCGCCACCTCTACGACTTCAAGCACTGGTCCGAGCGGACGATCATTGCGCTGTGCATGCAGAGTCTCGACAACTCCATCACCACCTACACCACGAAGATCCCTGGCACGAACAAGCGGATTCTGACCTCCAAGCAGGGTCACGGGGTGCCCAACCCGACGTGGATCCCAGACGGCAACCGTGCCGTACGCCTGATGGCCAAGTTCATGGGCGGTACGGCTGGCGGTTCGATCGGTGAGCCGTTCAACGCTCCGTTGACCGCTCACTTCTTGGGCGGCTGCGCCATCGGTGACTCCCCGGAGACCGGTGTCATTGACCCGTACCAACGGCTCTACGGCCACCCCGGCATGCACGTTGCTGACGGATCGGCCATCACCGCCAACCTCGGGGTGAACCCGTCCTTGACGATCACCGCCCAGGCGGAGCGGGCCATGTCGTTCTGGCCCAACAAGGGCGAGCCGGATCAGCGCCCGTCGTTGGGCGAGGACTACGTCAGGATCGCTCCGGTGCAGCCCGCTGCCCCCGCGGTCCCGGAGAACGCGATCGGAGCCCTACGGCTGCCGATCGTGGGAGTTTCCTGAGTTCCAAAGTTTTCCCTCAAAACTCCATAACTCACGAGGTGACCGCCTCGTTGTAGTTAACGAGCCCGTTGGCAACACGCTCCCTCCCAAGGAACGGGCTCACGTTCAAGCAGGTGAAGATCAACCCACCGCGTGAACCATCAGGGCCTCGCCAACCTCCCTCCCGGCGAGGCCCTGATGCACGTCGAGTCGGCGCTCATTGACGCTCAGAATCGGCCGAGTCGGCGCGTGTTCAAAAAGATGCGCCGAGTCGTGGAGGGGGAGGGGCGCCGATAGGCTGTGCTCCATGAGTCAGACGTCGAACGCCCACCCTGCCGGCACGGACCACGATCTGGTCCTGGTCGTCGATTTCGGCGCGCAGTACGCCCAGTTGATCGCCCGCCGCGTGCGCGAGGCTCGGGTGTACTCCGAGATCGTTCCGCACTCCCTGCCGGTGGCCGACATGCTGGCCAAGAACCCCAAAGCGATCATTCTGTCCGGTGGTCCCTCTTCGGTGTACGCCGAGGACGCGCCGTCGATCGACCCGTCCCTGTTCGATGCCGGGGTTCCGGTCTTCGGCATGTGTTACGGCTTCCAACTGATGGCTCAGGCGCTAGGCGGTGTGGTCGCGGAGACAGGGGCACGCGAGTACGGCCGCACCCCGGTTGCGGTGTCCGAGTCGGGCACCCTGCTCGCGAACATCCCGCAGGCCCACACCGTGTGGATGTCGCACGGTGACTCGGTGACTGCCGCACCCGACGGCTTCTCGGTGTTGGCGTCAACCACGACGACTCCGGTGGCGGCGTTCGAGTCGGTGGACCGTCAGATGGCCGGAGTCCAGTGGCACCCGGAGGTGCTGCACAGCGAGCACGGTCAGATGGTGCTCGAACACTTCCTCCTCGACCTGGCCGGCTGCCGGCCGACCTGGACGATGGTGAACATTGTCGAGGAACAGATCGCTGCGATCCGCGCCCAGATGGGTGACCGGGGACAGGCCATCTGTGGGCTTTCCGGCGGTGTCGACTCCGCAGTGGCTGCCGCGATCGTGCAGCGCGCGATCGGGGACCGCCTCACGTGCGTGTACGTCGACCACGGACTGATGCGTCAGGACGAGACGGTCCAGGTCGAGCGCGACTTCGTTGCCGCGACTGGGGTGGCTCTCAAGGTCGTCGATGCGGAGAAGCAGTTCCTCGATGCGTTGGCCGGGGTGACCGACCCGGAGGAGAAGCGCAAGGTCATCGGACGAGAGTTCATCCGCGTCTTCGAAGCTGCGGAAGCCGAGGTTCTGGCTGACGCGGTCAGCGGTGCAGACGGCGACAAGGTCGCCTTCCTCGTCCAAGGCACGCTCTACCCCGACGTGGTGGAGTCCGGTGGCGGGGCCGGCACGTCGACGATCAAGTCGCACCACAACGTGGGCGGGCTGCCTGACGACCTCGAGTTCGAGCTCATCGAACCGTTGCGGACCCTATTCAAGGACGAGGTGCGCCTCGTGGGCGAGCAGCTCGGCCTGCCCGCCGAGATCGTCCACCGTCAACCCTTCCCCGGCCCCGGTCTGGGCATCCGCATCATCGGCGAGGTCAACCGCGAACGCCTCGACATCCTCCGAGCCGCCGACGCGATCGCCCGCGAGGAGCTCACCGCAGCCGGTCTGGACCGCAGTATCTGGCAAATGCCGGTCGTCCTGCTGGCCGACGTGCGCTCGGTGGGGGTGCAGGGTGATGGGCGCACCTACGGTCACCCCGTCGTACTGCGACCGGTGACCTCCGAGGACGCGATGACCGCTGACTGGGCGCGACTGCCGTATGAGGTGATGGAGCGGATCTCGACCCGGATCACCAATGAGGTGAAGGAGATCAACCGGGTCACGGTGGACATCACGTCCAAGCCCCCGGGCACCATCGAGTGGGAGT
>CBDTZB010000442.1:0-2974 GCA_965364795.1 uncultured Nocardioides sp. | reverse complement strand
TGGCTCGTGGCCCGCGGACTGCCTTACCGGGACAGCCAGGAGAAGGCGTACTCCACCGACGCCAACATCTGGGGTGCCACCCACGAAGCGAAGACGCTCGAGCACCTCGACACGTCCCTGGAGATCGTGCAACCGATCATGGGTGTGAAGTTCTGGGACCCCTCGGTGGCCATCGAGACCGAAGACGTCGCGATCCGCTTCGAGGCCGGCCGTCCGGTCGCCATCAACGGGGTCGAGTTCGCCGATCCCGTCGCCCTGGTTCATGAGGCCAACACCATCGGTGGACGCCACGGTTTGGGCATGTCCGACCAGATCGAGAACCGCATCATCGAGGCCAAGTCCCGCGGCATCTACGAAGCCCCCGCGATGGCGTTGCTCTGGATCGCCTACGAGCGACTCCTCAACGCCGTCCACAACGAGGACACCATCGCGAGCTACCACTCCGAGGGACGCCGTCTGGGACGACTGCTCTACGAAGGTCGCTGGTTGGACCCGCAGGCGCTGATGATCCGGGAGGCACTGCAGCGTTGGGTCGCCTCCCTGGTGACCGGTGAGGTCGTTCTCCGTCTGCGTCGCGGTGAGGACTACACCGTGCTGTCGACTGAGGGTTCGGGCTTCTCCTACCACCCGGACAAGCTCTCGATGGAGCGCACGGAGAACGCCGCCTTCGGTCCGCTGGACCGGATCGGTCAGCTCACGATGCGGAACCTCGACATTGCCGACAGCCGGGCGAAGCTTGAGCAGTACGCCGGGCAGCCGCTGAATCAGGGCCAGGTCCTGGTGGAGAACGGCACGCTCTACGGTGAGCTCGAGCCCGGTGGGTTCAACCGGATCACCGAGAACCCGCGCTCCGGTTCGTTCCTGGACGATGAGGCGCTCGACGCCGCCGCGATGGAGTCCGGCACCGACTGATGGCACCACTTCTCAGGGTCACCGCACGGGTCATTCCCGTCGCGGCATCGGGCGAGGTCCTACTCCTTCAGGATCAGGACCCCGCCCGCCCTGGGGAGACCCGGTGGGGAACCATCGGCGGCGCCGTCGACCCGGGGGAGTCTTTGGAGGCAGCAGCCATCCGAGAACTCCATGAGGAGACCGGGATCGTGATGGACTCCTCAGCCCTGATCGGGCCGTTCCATCAGGACCGTCACGAGTTCAGCTACGGCGGTCGGGCTTACCTGGGCGACTCGACATTCTTCGGTTTGGCCCTCCACCGCGACGTGGAAGTGACCTTCGCCCACCTGGAACCCGCAGAGGTCGGCAACGTCCTGGCGGCACAATGGTGGGCACCGGAAGAGTTGGCCGCGACCGGAAGACTCGTGACCCCGGATCTATGTGACGTGATGATTCGAGCGGTCCACGCAGTTCGCACCGCCCTGCAGCACCAGTCCGGCCACCAAGATGTTCGACAAGGAGACCAGTGAGCACGACCAACGAAGGCGCCCTATGGGGAGCCCGTTTCGCCGGTGGACCATCGCCTGAGTTGGAGGCGTTGTCCCGTTCGACTCACTTCGACTGGCGGTTGGCCCCCTATGACCTGGCCGGTAGCCGGGCCCACGCGAGCGCGTTGTTGCGAGCAGGTCTCCTGACGGAGGCCGATCACGCCGAACTGTCGCGAGGGATTGGCGCCCTCGAGGCGTCGTACGCCGACGGGACGCTCCGGCCCGACCCGAGCGACGAGGACGTCCACGGCGCCCTCGAACGACTCCTCCTGGTCGAGGTCGGCCCCGAGATCGGGGGCCGACTGCGCGCCGGCCGTAGTCGCAACGACCAGATCGCCACGCTGTTCAAGGTCTTCTTGCGCGAGCACGGAAAGATCGTCTCGGGGATGGTGCTCGACTTGGTGGAGGTGTTGGCCGTCCAGGCCGAGGACCACCTGGGCGAGCAACCCACCATCATGCCGGGTCGCACCCACCTGCAAAGCGCCCAACCGGTGCTCCTGGCTCACCATCTGCTGGCCCACGCCTGGCCGCTGCTTCGTGACGTCGATCGGCTGGCTGACTGGGACGCCCGAGTAGCGGCCGATTCGCCGTACGGGTCCGGGGCGTTGGCGGGTTCCACGCTGGGCCTCGACCCCGAAGCCGTGGCCCGAGACCTGGGTTTCTCCGGCTCGAGTGCCAACTCCATCGACGGCACCTCCGCCCGCGACTTCGTCGCGGAGTTCGCCTTCGTCACCGCTCAGATCGGGGTCGACGTGAGTCGGTTGGCGGAGGAGGTCATCTTGTGGTCGACCCGAGAGTTCGGCTTCAGCACGTTGCACGACTCGTGGTCCACCGGATCGAGCATCATGCCGCAGAAGAAGAACCCGGATATCGCTGAGCTGGCCAGGGGAAAGGCTGGACGACTCATCGGGAACCTCTCCGGCCTGCTGGCCACCCTGAAGGCTCTCCCGCTGGCTTACAACCGGGACCTCCAGGAGGACAAGGAGCCGGTCTTCGACTCGGTCGACACGCTCGAGGTGCTTCTGCCCGCGTTCGCCGGGATGATCGCGACCTTGTCGTTCGATCGGGAGCGGATGGCGCAGTTGGCTCCCCAGGGATTTTCCTTGGCGACCGACATCGCTGAGTGGATGGTCAGGAACGGCACGCCGTTCCGGATCGCTCACGAGGTTGCCGGCGCCTGCGTTCGACGCTGTGAGGACCAGGGCATCGAGTTGCACGAGTTGAGTGACGCTGATTTTGCCGACATCTCTCCCCAACTGACTCCCGACGTGCGTGAGGTCCTCACGGTGGAGGGATCCGTGGCCGCTCGGGTCGGACGTGGGGGCACGGCGCCTGTGCGCGTGCGCGAACAGCTCTCAGAGTTGCGGGACACCGTGACGACCCGCCGCGCCACCATCGTCTGAGGAACCTCTGGCCTAGCGATGCCCCATGACGTCGACGTCCTGCTGACCGGTGACCCCGACGAGGTGGCACCCAGACTCCTGGGCTGCCACCTCACCGATGGCGTGGTGACCGTGCGCCTGACCGAGGTGGAG
>CBDTZB010000441.1:0-2977 GCA_965364795.1 uncultured Nocardioides sp. | reverse complement strand
AACGTCTCGGGAGTTCCCCCGCCTGAGCCGGCACCCGAGCCGACGCGGCGGTACTCCAGGTTCCACACCGCCCACCCCTCGGCTGCCAGGCTCGTGGCGAGCGGCGCACCGAGACTGAGGTCGTACCCCGTCTTCCAGAAACCACCGTGGATCACGACCACGACGCCGCGGGGTTCCCCCTCGGGCAGGTAGAGGTCGCCGAACTGGCTGGGGTCTTCGCCGTACGTCAGTCGTCCCTCACCGGGTCCGGTCGGTTCACGCACAGGGGCGTCCTCTCCACAGGCCACGAGCGCCAATCCGGCCGCGCCGATCGCAGGCAGCATCAACAGCGTTCGGCGTCTCATGGACAGATCTTTCCAGGACGGCCCCCATCGAGACCGCCGAGTCGGCGCTACTTGGCGAAGACACGCCGACTCGGACCGTTTCCAGCGTCAAGACGCGCCGAGTCGCGGTCAGGCCAGGGCGAGCGGCAGCGTCTTGGTCCAGGTGGAGCGGACCTCGAGCAGGTTGATCTCGAAGGTGCCCTCGATGCTGAGCACATCGCCACCGGTCTGACCCAACGTGGTCGCGGGTACGCCGTGCTGGCCGGCCAGAGCGAGCAACCGGTCGACGTCCTCGTGCGGGACGGTGACCACGGCACGCGCGGCGGACTCGGAGAACAGAGCGACGAACGGATCCGCAGCCACCTGCGCCAGGGCTTCCTGGGAGATGGTCACCCCGCACATGTTCCGGATGCACGACTCAGCCAGCGCCTGCGAGAGTCCAGCGTCCGAGAGGTCGTGGGCACTGGTGATCAGGCCGACCGCCTCGTGCAGCAACTCGGCCAGGTGCTTCTCGGCGCCGAGGTCCACCACAGGCGGCAGCCCGCCGAGGTGGTTGTGGACGACGTTGGCCCATTCGCCACCCGAGAGCTCTTCGCGGGTCGCCCCGAGCAGGATCACGGTCTCGCCCGGGTCGTCGCCCTCGACGGAGCGGAAGCCGGTGGGGGTACGGCGGCGTACGTCCTCGATGACACCCAGGACCGCCACCACAGGCGTCGGCAGGATCGCGGTCTCGCCGGTCTGGTTGTAGAGGCTGACGTTGCCGCCGGTGACGGGGATGCCCAACTCCAGGCACCCGTCCTTCAGGCCGCGGCAGGCTTCAGCGAACTGCCACATCACGTCGGTGTCCTCGGGAGAACCGAAGTTCAAGCAGTCCGAGATGGCCAGCGGGATGGCGCCGCTGGTGGCGACGTTGCGATAGGACTCGGCCAACGCCAACTGCGCGCCGGTATAGGGGTCGAGCTTGGTGAAACGGCCGTTGCAGTCAGTGGACAGCGCGACGCCGAGGTGGGTCTCTTCGTCGACCCGCACCATGCCGGAGTCGCTGGGCTGGGACAGGACCGTGTTGCCGCGGACGTAGCGGTCGTACTGGTCGGTGATCCAGGACTTGTCGCACAGGTTGGGCGAACCCACCAGACGCAGGACGGTCTCCCGCAGCTCCTCACCGGTGGTGGGGCGGGGCAGCTCCTCTGCGGCGTCGGACTGGAGGGCGTCCTGCCAGCTGGGCCGGGCGAAGGGACGCTCGTAGGTCGGTCCGTCGTGCGCTACCGAACGCGGGGGTACGTCGACCACTTGCTCGCCGTGCCAGTCGATCTGTAGGCGACCGGTGTCGGTGACTTCACCGATCACGGTGGCGTCGACCTCCCACTTGGCGCAGATGGCCAAGAACGCCTCGACGTCGTCGGGTTCGACGACGGCCATCATCCGTTCCTGGCTCTCGCTCATCAGGATCTCTTCGGGCGCCAGCGAGGAGTCGCGCAGGGGCACCCGGTCCAGCTCGACGTGCATGCCGCCGTCGCCGGCGCTGGCCAACTCGGAGGTGGCACAGGAGAGCCCGGCACCGCCGAGGTCCTGGATGCCGGCGACCAGACCGGCCGCGAAGATCTCCAGGGTGCACTCGATGAGCAGCTTCTCCATGAACGGGTCGCCGACCTGAACGCTGGGCCGCTTGGCTGGGCCGCCGGAACCGTCCGCGGCTCCGTCGAAGGTTTCGCTGGCGAGGATCGAGACGCCGCCGATGCCGTCGCCACCGGTCTTCGCGCCGTAGAGGATCACTTGGTTGCCGACACCGGAAGCCTTGGCGAGGTGCAGGTCCTCGTGGCGCAGTACGCCGACACACAGCGCGTTGACCAGCGGGTTGCCGAGGTAGCTGGGATCGAAGACGGCCTCGCCGCCGATGTTGGGAAGGCCGAGGCAGTTGCCGTAGCCGCCGACGCCGGCCACGATTCCGGGCAGCACGCGGGCGGTGTCCTCAGCGTCGAGCGGACCGAAGCGCAGCGGGTCCATCACCGCGACAGGGCGGGCGCCCATGGCCAGGATGTCGCGGACGATGCCGCCGATCCCGGTCGCCGCACCCTGGTAGGGCTCCACGTAGGAGGGGTGGTTGTGCGACTCGACCTTGAAGGTGACGGCGTAGCCGTGACCGATGTCGATAACGCCGGCGTTCTCGCCGATACCGGCCAGCATCTTGGCCGACCCGGAGCCCAGGGGCGTCTCCTGCGGGATCTCACTGAACTGCTTGAGGTGCACCTTGGAGGACTTGTAGGAGCAGTGCTCGCTCCACATGACGGAGTACATCGCCAGCTCCGAGCTCGTCGGGCGGCGGCCGAGGATCTCGCAGATCTCGGCGTACTCGTCCTCTTTCAGGCCCAACTCGGACCAGGGCTGCTCACGATCGGGGTCGGAGGAAGCCAGGGCAACGGTGTCGAGGCCGGTGACTGGTTCGGGGATCGGTTCGGAGTGAGAGGTCTGCGGCACGGGGCCAATCTATCGGCCGCACGGCGTTGCCGGTGCGGCAGACCTCATCACCACGTGCCAGTCCAAACAATTTGTTGAATTACAAGCCTGTAATTCTCACATTCGGGTGTTACCTGTGTGACTAGTGGGGTTAAGGTGACTCATCCTCGACGAGGTCTTCCCCCGCCGCCGACGACATC
>CBDTZB010000440.1:0-2979 GCA_965364795.1 uncultured Nocardioides sp. | reverse complement strand
CTGATCAACGGCCGCGATGACGAGGGCGAGACCTTCGACGCCAAACGACCTGACGGCGAGTGCGACCCCACGGCCGCCGCCAAGCTGACGGTCATCATCAACTCCCCTGCTGAGCAAGCGGGTCCCTGCACCGCCGCCGAGGCCGCCTTCGGAGACGGTTACTCGCCCTCCACGGTGACCACCGACGTCAAGTTCGCGACGGACGACGCCGCCAGTGGCAGCACCAGCGATGGCTGTGGCCCCTTCACCAACGCGGCTGACGTGGCGGGCAAGTACGCCTACGTGGACCGCGGCAACTGCGCCTTCCAGTCCAAGGTGAACAACGCCGAGGCCGCTGGTGCCACCGGCATCGTGATCGGGAACAACGTCCCCGGCGATCTCCCCTTCGCGGTCGGCGGTGTCGCCGACATCTCAGGGTTGATGGTGACCTACGAGGACGGCCTGCGCTTCAAGGCGGCCGACACCTCGAACATCTCCATCACCGCTGAGGACATCGGCGACCGAACCCCGTCGACCCGCTGGTTGGTGGGTGAGAAGTCCGAGGCCTTCGGCGGAGCGATCCGCGACATGTGGACCCCCACCTGTTACGGCGACCCCGGCAAGGTGACCGACGCCGAATACAAGTGCGACCCGACGCTCGCGGACGCGGGCGGAGTGCACAGCAACTCCGGTGTTCCCAACCACGCCTACGCCCTCATAGTCGACGGTGGCGAATACAACGGCGAGACGGTGTCCGGGATGGGCCTCGACAAGGCCGCTGCGATCTGGTTCCGGGCTCAGGAGAACTACCTGACCCCGAGCTCCAACTTCGTCGCCGCTGCAGACGCCCTTGAGGCGTCGTGCACCGACCTCACCGGTCAGTCCATCAACACGTTGACCACGGAACCGGACGCAACGCCGATCATGGCCGAGCCCATCACGGCGTCTGACTGTGCCGCAGTCACCGCAGCCATCACCGCTACAGAGATGCGCACCCCGCCGGTCCGGTGCGACTTCCAGCCGCTGTTGGACCCCAACGCGCCCGCGTTGTGCGGCGAGGAGTTCACCACCACCACGGTCTACTCCGAGGACTTCGAGGACGGACTGGCCGGCTGGGACGCCGACCAGGAGCTGGCGGATCTGGGTGGCTATCAGGGCGGCTTCGGTGCTCCGTGGGAGGCCACGACCGAGACTCCCGGCGATCACTCGGGTGGCGTGGCCTACGGTCCCGCCGGGGACGCCGGTCAATGCTCCGGTGACGGAGAGACCGACTTCTCCAGCGCCGACTTCATCACCGGTCCGGACATCACGATGCCGCTGGGCGCTCTCAACGCACCGCGGTTGAGCTTCGACCACTACGTCGCCATCGAAGGCGGCTGGGACGGTGGCGACGTGCAGTTCTCCTTCAACGGCGGAGACTTCGCAGCTATCCCGGCCGAGGCCTACACCTTCAACGGTCCTGGTGAGATCTTCACGCTGGACGCCGGCAACTCCAACCCGCTGGCTGGTCAGCCCGGCTTCACCGGGACCGACGGTGGCGAGGTCACCGGCACCTGGGGTCAGTCGCAGGTCGACCTAGAGGCTCTCGGCGTCATGCCCGGCGACACCCTGCAGCTGCGTTTGGCCATCGGCCGCGACGGCTGTGGAGGCATCGATGGTTGGTACGTCGACAACCTCACGGTGAGCGTGTGTGAGGAGATCATCGACACTCCCCCGCCTGCCCCGTCACCGAAGAGGTACTCCACGAGGACCGTTGCGAAGTCGCAGAAGGTCGTGCAGTACGGCAAGGACTTCACGGTTCGGGTCAAGGTGCGGTCCACGGGCAACGCGTCGGTGAAGCCTCGCGGCAAGGTCCGCATCTTCACCGGCGGCAAGCGGGTCGGCATCGGCAAGCTCAACAAGTCCGGCAAGGTGAAGATCCTCATCACCAAGGACCTCCGGCGAGGAGACCGCACCCTCCACGTGCGGTTCAAAGGGCCGAAGAAGTTCCGCAACAGCCGCGACACGGTGACGCTCAGCATCATCTGATTCAGCGACAACACGACGAGGCCCCGCTGATTCTTTCGGCGGGGCCTCGTTCGTTCAGGCAGTGAGCAGCGAGCGGCGACTAAGCCTCGATGACGACCGGGACGATCATCGGACGGCGGCGGTGCTTCCGGGAGACCCAACGGCCCACGGTGCGGCGGACGATCTGCTGTAGTGAGTAGTGGTCGGTAGTGCCTTCGGCGATCGCCCGGGTGAGCGCTTCGGTGACTGACGCCTTGACGTCGGAGAAGTCCTCGCCCTCCAGGGCGTTGCCGCGGGCATGGATCTCCGGCCCGCTCGAGACCTTGCCGGTGACCGAGTCGACCACGACGATGATGGAGATGAAGCCCTCCTCGCCGAGGATCCGGCGGTCCTTCAGGTCCGACTCGGTGATGTCTCCGACGGAGGAGCCGTCGACGAAGACGTACCCGCAGTCAACCTTCCCGGTAATGGAGGCGACCCGGTCGACCAGGTCAACCACAACGCCATCCTGCGCGATGACCACGTTCTTCACGCCGGTCTGCCGGGCGAGCTCGGCATTGGCCAACATGTGCCGCATCTCGCCGTGTACGGGAAGCACGTTGCGCGGGCGCACGATGTTGTAGCAGTAGAGCAACTCCCCCGCGCTGGCGTGCCCACTGACGTGCACCATCGCGTTGCCCTTGTGAACCACCCGTGCGCCCAACCGGGCCAGACCGTTGATCACCCGGTAGACGGCGTTCTCGTTGCCAGGGATCAGGCTGGAGGCGAGGATGACGGTGTCGCCCTTCTCGAGGTGGACGAAGGTGTGGCTGCCCTGGGCGATCCGGCTCAGCGCGCTGAGCGGCTCGCCCTGGGAACCCGTGGAGATCAGGACCTGCCGCTCGGGCGGGAGCGAGGCGAGTTCCTTCGCCTCAACCATGACGCCCGGCGGCACCGTGAGGTAGCCGAGGTCGCGGGCGATGCCCATGTTGCGCACCATCGAGCGGCCGACGT
>CBDTZB010000439.1:0-2982 GCA_965364795.1 uncultured Nocardioides sp. | reverse complement strand
GAGTCTCCTTGGACGACGGCGATATCGCCTCGCTGGTGCTGGCTATCGAGTCCAATAAGGGCTCGGTCGACGTGGCCGGCGTGATCGGTTGAACCGCTCCTCCTGACACCTGACTGCGCCGGGGGCCGGGCGATTACCGTCGCCCTGTCCCCCGACCGCTGGGGCCACTCCCCTACGATCGCCGCATGCTGAAGCGACTTTTCACCCTGATAGCTGTGTTCGTACTCGCTCTGGGCCTCGTGGCCTGCGGAAGCGAGGGAAGCACCACGACAGCCCCAGACAGTGCGGAGTCCTCGGACTCTGTCGACGAGACCGACTCCGCAGAGCCGGAGGCGGAGGGCGCCTGCCAGTACGTCGAGGACTCCGCTGCCTCGAAAGACGCGGAGCTTCCGCCCAGCGACCCCGCCAACTCCGGCAACGTCGAGGTGGCGATGGAGACCAGCCAGGGCGACATCGCCCTCACCCTCGACGGTGCCGCCGCCCCGTGCACGGTTAATTCCTTCACCTCGCTCGCCGAGCAGTCCTACTTCGACGACACCACCTGCCACCGGTTGACCGGTGGCGGCGGACTGTCCGTGCTCCAGTGCGGTGACCCGTCCGGCACTGGGGCCGGTGGACCCGGCTACTCATTCGCCGACGAACTGACCGGTGCCGAGACCTACCCGGCTGGCACCCTGGCCATGGCCAACGCCGGTCCCAACACCAACGGCTCGCAGTTCTTCATGGTCTACGAGGACTCCCAGCTGCCCCCCGCCTACACCGTGTTCGGCACGATCGACGCTGCCGGCCTCAAGGTCCTTCAGGACGTCGCCGCCGACGGCACGAACGAGCAGAACGGCCCCGGCGACGGCGCCCCGAACACTCCGGTCGACATCTCTTCGGTCACGGTCAACTGACCCGGTCCTCCTTCGGTTCTCAGGGGACGCTCAGAGGGGGAACGACACCCCGCTGAGCTCCTCTGAGGCCGTCCACAGCGCCTTGGCCAGATCTGGGTCGCTGGCCTGGTGTGAACGTCCGACCGACACCGGCCACCCGCGCATCTCGGAGCGCCCATCGGGACCGATGAACGAGTTACCCGGCAGGTCCAGGGTGGCTGCATAGAGCGTTGGCAGGGCGCCCCTGGCTGGCGACATCCCGACCAACCGGTGGCCGTACTTGCCGACCAGCGTCTTCCAAAGACTGCCCGTGTTGTGGGTGATGGCGGTTGCCGTGGACCCTGGGTGTGCAGCGACCACCCGCAATGGCGATCGGGCCTGGGTCAGGCGGCGCGACAACTCGGCCACGAAGAGCATATTGGCTAGCTTGGACTGCCCGTAGGCGGCAAAGGGCTGATAGCTCCGACGTGACCAGTCAAGATCGTCCAACTCCAGAACCCCGGAGTAATGCGCCTTTGAGGCGACCGTGACCACCCGATCGCTGATCTGCGGGAGCATCAGATTCGCGAGGGCGAAGTGGCCCAGGTGATTGGTAGCGAACTGCAGTTCCACCCCGTCGACGCTGTTGCTGAGCGGAACACCCAGGATTCCCGCGTTGTTGATCAACACGTCCACGGGACCGATGTCGTTGGCGAAGCGCCGAACCGAGGCCAGGTCGGAAACATCAAGCACCCTGACTTCCGGCTTCCCTGGGAGGCCGGAGGCTGCTTGAGCACCCTTCTCTTCGTTTCGGCAGGCGAGCACGACCTGTGCACCCCGGGACAGCAGAACGCGCGCCGCCTCGAGTCCGACCCCGGAGTTGCCGCCCGTGATCACGAAGCGTCGACCCGCCTGGTCCGGAACGTCGCGAGCGGTCCACCGTGGCCTTCTCATGGGGTGCTGTAGTGCCTTTTGCAGTAGCCGCCAAGCTTGCGCAGAATCACTTTGAAGCCGAGATTGAGGACCGGTTTCATGACGGGCATCACGTATCGTTGCCTACCGGTGGGCCACATCGCCAGGGTCCACGTCAGGCGACATCCCGAAGCGGTGGGTGCGACGTCGTAGTACTCGCCGAAGGCCTCCATTCCCGGAGCGGTGGTGTGGGTGAAGTAGAAGCCCATCGTCCGAGGCGGGTCCCAGTCCATGAATTCTTCGTCTCCGACGATGCCGCCCACCATGTCCACGGTGCGCGTGGTTCCAACCCGGATCGGCTTGGGGCTGGTCCAGGTCACCTTGGTGATCGCCGGGACCCATTGGGGCCACGAGTCCTCGTCAGCCAGGACCTCGAAGAGCTGCTCAGGCGTCACCGGAAGGTCGACGGAGTTGACGAAACGGACAGGCGCGCTGTGGACCTCGGAGGTCGTCACAACGCGACAGGGGGTCTTGGTATCGGACATAGGCGCCATCTTGGCGCACCCTCCCCCACATCGTTGTTGTTTCCACCTGTCAGGATCGAACTCATGACCACACAAGCGCGCGAGATCCACCTGCTCACCCGCCCCGTTGGCGCCCCCAACGCGGAGAACTTTGCGATCCGCGAGGTCCAACTCGAGGAGCCTGCCGAGGGCCAGGTCCTGGTCCGCAACACCGTCCTCTCGGTGGACCCCTACATGCGTGGCCGGATGAACGACGTCAAGTCCTACGTCCCGCCCTTCGCCCTCGACGCACCCATGGACGGCGGAGCAGTGGGTGTGGTCGAAGCGTCGGGCGACCCGGAGGTGCCGGTCGGCACGTCGGTCCTCCACATGGCGGGGTGGCGCACCCACGCACTGCTTCCCAGCAACCAGGTCCGTCCGGTCGACACTGACGTCGCTCCCGCCTCGGCGTACGTCGGCGTGCTCGGCATGCCCGGGCTAACGGCGTACGCCGGCCTGACCCGGGTTGGCCAGATGAAGGAGGGCGACACAGTCTTCATCTCCGGGGCCGCTGGTGCGGTCGGCTCGATCGCCGGTCAGATCGCCAAGCACCTCGGTGCCGGCAAGGTCATCGGTTCTGCTGGCAGCGCCGAGAAGGTCTCCTGGTTGGTCGACGAACTCGGCTTCGACGCAGCGTTCAACTACAACGACGG
>CBDTZB010000438.1:0-2987 GCA_965364795.1 uncultured Nocardioides sp. | reverse complement strand
CCCACCTCCGCTCTCCTCAGAGCACCCGATCGGCATGTGGTGAGCCGCTTCTCCTTCGGCATCAACGATTCCCTGGCCCGCCAGGTCAGTTCCGCCGGTGGGGCCCGAGCATGGTTCGAGCAGCAGCTCGAACCCTCGGCGATCCTTGACGACCAGGCGGATGAGTTCAGGAGCTGGTGGCCGGGACTGGCGCGCTCGGCTCAGGACCTGTGGACCAGGCAGAAGAACGGAGTTGAGGGCGGCTGGGAGGTGATGGAGGATTACCAGCGGTGGTTGCTCGCGCGCCGGATGCACACCCAGCGACAGGTGGCGGAGGTGATGACGGACTTTTGGATGAATCATCTCCACATCCCGGTCAACGGTGACGCTCAGTTCACCTATCGCATCGACTACGACAACGCGATCCGCACTCACGCGCTAGGCCGCTTCGACGACCTCCTGCTCGCGGCGATCACCCACCCGGCCATGGGGATCTACCTCGACAACGCCGTGTCGACCGCCCAGCACCCCAACGAGAACCTCGGTCGGGAACTCCTCGAACTACACACCGTGGGCCGCGGCAACTACGACGAGACCGACGTGAAGAACTCGGCCCGGATCTTGACCGGCTATCGCGTCGACATGTGGAAGACCTTCAACTCCTGGTACTCCGCCGAGGACCACTGGCGCGGCCCGGTGCAGGTCATGGACTTCTCGGACCCCAACGCCGCCGCGGATGGACGACCGGTGACTGAGAGGTACCTACGATTCCTGGCCCGCCACCCCAGCACGGCTCGACGTATTGCTCGCAAGTTGGCCGTCAAGTTCGTGCACGACAGCCCGTCCGAGACCTTGGTGAACCATCTCGCTCAGGTGTACCTCGACAACGACACCGCGATCAAGCCCGTCCTACGAGCACTCATCGACTCGACTGAGTTCCGTGGCTCTGCGGGGATGAAGGTCCGCGACCCCGCCGAGGACCTTGTGGCGACCTATCGGGTGCTCAACCTGGAATTGCAGGCACCCCCAGACTCGGGCTCCAACGACTGGGGCATCAATGCTGCCCTCTGGCAGGCGAGGTCCATTGGCGCGGCTCCCGGCGACTGGGCCCGGCCCGACGGCGCGCCAGCAGACAACGAGTCCTGGTCCTCCCCCGCGCGCCTGGTCGCCTCGATGGACCAACACTGGAACATGTCCGGCGGTTGGTGGCCGGGCAGGGGCATCACCTACAAGACGCCCACCCAGTGGCTGCCGGCTCCGTCGCTCCGCTTCGACGAACTGGTCTCCCACCTCTCCCGTCAGCTCCTGCACCAGCCTGCCACCGAGCAGTTGCAGGCAGCCTGCCGTCAGGCCGTCCCCAATGTTTCGGCGAGTACCGTGATCAGCGCCACTCATCCAGTCATCAAGTGGAACTTTCACCGACTGCTCGTGACCTTTCTCGACTCTCCCGCACATCTGGCCAGGTGAAGACATGACCGAAATTGCAACTCCGAACCCCAACTCGTGCTGTGCGGAGTACACCCGCCTGAGTCGCCGTGGACTCCTGGGCGGCAGTGTCGCGTTGGCGGGTCTCAGCACCGTCGTCGGGTCGGCGGTGGTGTCCGCCTCGCCCGCCCAGGCTGCCTCCGCGGGTTCCGTGCTTGTCGTGGTCTCGATGCGCGGGGCTAGTGATGGCTTGTCGCTGGTCGTGCCCCATGCGGACCCGATCTACTACGAGGCCCGGCCTCGCATCGCAATCCCCTCGGATCGACTGTTGGCCAAGGACGCGATGTTCGGTCTGCACCCGCAGATGGCGCCGCTCCTCCCGATGTGGAACGCCGGCCGAGTCGGTGTGGTCCACGCCGCGGGTCTACCCGCCCCCAACCGCTCCCACTTCGCCGCGATGGAGGAGATCGAAGACGCCAACCCGGGCTCCGTGGTTCGGCAGGGATGGCTCAACCGTCTCCTGGGAGAGCGGCCCGGAACCTCCTCCCTGCAGGGCTTCAGCCTGGGGTCCTCCCTCTCCACGGCGATGTACGGCCCTGAACAGGTGATGTCGGCCTCTGACGTGGACGACGTCGAGTTCCCCGGGCAGGACCGGTTCGACACCAATGACGGTCGCCGCAGGTCCCTGCACACGCTTTGGGACAACAACACCTCGCCGTTGGGCCGCAGCATGGCCGCGACGTTCGACGCGGTGGAGAACTTCACCCCGGCACGCGAGCAACCCTCCCGCGCCGCGGACTACCCCCGCAGCGACCTTGGCAACGCCCTCTCCGAGGCAGCCCGGATCGTGCGCGGCAACGTCGGAGTCGAGGTGATCACCGTCGACCAGGGTGATTGGGACATGCACTCAGGACTCGGCACCACCGAGTGGGGAGCCATGAAGGTCAACGCCGCCGACTTCGCCGGCTCGATCGCCGCCTTCTTCAACGATCTCGGTGACCAGGCGTCCAAGGTGACCCTCGTGGCGTTCAGCGAGTTCGGGCGGCGGGTCCGGGAGAACTCCAACTTCGGTCTTGACCACGGTCACGGCAACGCGATGTTCCTCGCCGGGGCAGGTGTGCGGGGCGGGTACCACGGCAACTGGCCCGGGCTGACCAACGAACTCGACTCCGACCTGCTCGTCACCACCGACTACCGCAGCGTCCTCGCGGAGGTCGTGAGCCGTCGGTTCAACGCCTCCACCGCGGCGGTCTTCCCCGGCTTCACCCCAGAATCCGTTGGAGCCATGGCTGCTTCCTAGACCTCTAGGAGGCACTGACCCCACCCATGGGGTCAGATGAACTAACCGATCGGTGGTGGTGACGGGTCACCGGTCAGGAGCACAGTGGATGTTCTCGGGACCCCCCCATCAACGACGGACACCGTCGAGAACCGAGGAGCAGAAATGTTCATCACCACTCCCCCCGCCCCGTTCACCTTCCCCCGCACCCCCGCCGGAACCTCGACCGGCCACACCGAGAGCATCGTCCAGCGCATCGCCGACGGCGCAGTCTGGCTCGTCTTCCGTCTCGACGGGGTGCGTT
>CBDTZB010000437.1:0-2988 GCA_965364795.1 uncultured Nocardioides sp. | reverse complement strand
GGTTCGGGCAGTCGTACGGCGTACCGGTGGCTGCCTTGGCCTCGAAGGCCTCGATCAGCGGGCGGGCCATCGCGTCACCGGTCATGAAGATGAGCTGGACGCCTTCGGACTCGATGATCTCCCAGGTCCGGACCGCGTCGAACTTCGGTTCGAGGATGGTGAGGTGGCCAGCGAACAGGTGCATGAGCAGGCCTGCCTGAGCGCCGCCATGCATCAGGGGGCTGAGTGGGAAGGTGACCATCCGGCCGTCCTGCTTGGCCTGCTCGGACTGGTCATACTCTCCGAGCGCCTCACCGGACATGAAGTCGATGCCGCCACCGAGGACCCGCCAGAAGTCCTCTTGGCGCCACATGACGCCCTTGGGGAAGCCGGTGGTGCCGCCGGTGTAGATAATGTGTATATCGTCGGCGCTGCGGGCCTCGAAGTCGCGGGCGTCGCTCTGCCCCTCCATGGCATCGGCGAGGAGCACTCCGCCGTAGGAAAAGATGTCGCTGGCGTCGTCGGGCTCGATGGCGTCCGGGATGGCGATGATGGTCTTCAGCGCCTCGTGCTTGGGCGCGCAGGCCGCTACGAGCGACGCGTAGGGGCGGTCGTGGATCAGCCCCACCAGGTCGGCGTTCTCGAAGATGTAGTTCAGCTCGCCCTCGACGTAACGGAAGTTCACGTTGACGCTGACGGCTCGCACCTTGAGCACCGCGAGCAGCGAGACGACGTGCTGGATGCTGTTCTTGGCGTAGAGGCCCACGTGATCACCGGACCCGATCCCTTGGCTGGCGAGGTAATGAGCCAACTTGTTGGACTCCGCCTCCAGCCAGGCATAGGTGACCGTGCGGTCCCCCACCTTGAGCGCTGGGTTGTCCGGGGCCGCGTCGACGGCATGTTCGAAGAGGTCAGCAATGTTCATAGCCACAACGCGAGACTAGAACATGTTCCTGTTTCTCGCTAGCGTTCTCACTATGAGCAACGACGAGAGCACGCCGCACTGTTTGGTCGAACTGGTGGAGCACACGCTGGTGGTAACTATGAACCGACCAGAATCACGCAACGCGCTCTCCGGAGAGATGCTGGCGATCATGTCGGATGCTTGGGATCGTGTGAACGAGGACGAACAGGTCCGAGCCTGCATCCTGACCGGCGCTGGTGGCTACTTCTGCGCCGGCGCAGACCTCAAGTCGATGTCCAAGAAGCCACCTTCAGAGAGCTTCGAGTCCGGGGAGTACGACCCCTCCACCATCAAGGGACTCCTCAAGGGATTCCGACTCACCAAGCCGCTGATCGCCGCTGTCGAGGGCCCGGCGATCGCCGGTGGCACCGAGATCCTCCAGGGAACCGACATCCGCGTCGCGGGAGAGTCCGCCCGCTTCGGTGTCGCCGAAGCCCGCTGGAGCCTCTACCCCATGGGTGGCTCCGCGGTGCGTCTCCCTCGGCAGATGCCTTACACGGTGGCCGCCGAGTTGCTCCTGACCGGCCGTCAGATGAAGGCACCCGAGGCCAAAGCGGTAGGTCTCATCGGTCACGTTGTCCCCGACGGCGAGGCATTGGCCAAGGCCCACGAGATCGCAAGCGCCATCGCCGCCAACGGGCCCATAGCGGTGCAGGCGATTCTCAAGACCATGCGGGACTCCGAGGGCAAGCACGAGAACGACTGCTGGGCCGACGACGCCCGGGTCGGAGCAGCCGTCTTCGCCTCGGCTGACGCCAAGGAGGGCCCCCGAGCCTTCGCCGAGAAGCGGAAGCCGAACTTCCGAGGCATCTGACAGACTTTCCCCGTGCCGTGGCCTACGTGGGAGCAAGCGGGGGTCCTAGCCCTACTGAGCCTGCTGACTGGGTTTGTCCTGTCGCGTGGCCACGATCGTCTGCGGCTCGCACCCGCCGCCTTCGAACTCGCCCTCATCAGCACCCTCTACACCGCCTGGCGACTCGCGAAGCAGATCCCTTTGGGCAACGACGAGGGTGCGGTCGAGCGGGCTCGCACGTTGGTGGCCTTCCAGGAGGACCTGCACCTGCCCACCGAGTTATCGGTTCAACAGTTCGTCCTGCGCTACGACTGGCTCGGACAGGCGGTCTCGGCCTACTACGGCATCCTTCACGTCCCGGCCCTGATCGTCTTCATGGTGTGGCTCTTCGTTCGGCATCGTGAGCACTTCCCCCACTGGCGCAACGGTCTTGCCCTGCTCACCGCCGGCTGCCTAGCGATCCGGTGGGTGCGGGTCGCTCCCCCGCGGTACCTCACCGATCTGGGGTATCAGGACCTCTCGGAACGCTTCGGACCCTCCGTCTACGGAGAGATCGGCACCGGAGTCTCGGACCAGTTCACCGCGATGCCGTCCATCCACGTCGGATGGGCTGCCGTGGTGTCGTTCGGGATCTTCGCGGCGACAACCAGTCGGTGGCGGTGGTTCTTCCTGCTACACGTGGTCATCACGATCATCGTGGTGTCGGCGACCGGTCATCATTGGTGGCTTGACGGTGCGGTCGCCCTGATCCTGCTGTGGGGCGGTCTACGCCTCGACACGGCCGCGCGCCGGGCATTCGCCCGCCGCCGCGGCCGGCAGGAACCTGTGAGCCACGCCGTGGACCTTCAGCCGACGCTGCGTTCCCCGGTCCAGTAGGTCGCCCGCAACGCCCTCTTGTCGGGTTTGCCCAGCCCCGTCAGGGGCAGGGCGTCGGCCACGATGACGTTCTTCGGCACCTGCACCGACCCCTTGCGTTCCTTCACAGACTCCTGGATCTCAGCGATCATGCCGGCGATCGACTCCTCATCGCGCGACGCGTCCTCCCGCAGCACCACGATCGCGGTGACCGCCTCGCCAAACTTCTCGTGCGGCGTACCGATCACTCCGACCTGAGCGACCATCGGGTGCTCGGCCACCACGTCTTCGACCTCGCGGGGGAAGACGTTGAAGCCGCCGGTCACGATCATGTCCTTGGTCCGGTCCACGATGTACCAGAAACCGTCTTCGTCCTCCCGAGCGATGTCCCCGGTGT
>CBDTZB010000436.1:0-2997 GCA_965364795.1 uncultured Nocardioides sp. | reverse complement strand
GGCCTTGATGACCGCGACCCTGGCCAACGGCGGCGTCCATCCGTTGACCGAGGAGCAGGTCGTGGATCGCTGGGTCGTCCGCCAGGTGCTGAGTGTCATGGCGACCTGCGGCATGTACGACTCCGCCGGTGACTGGATCTCCACGGTCGGCATCCCCGCCAAGAGCGGGGTGTCGGGCGGCATCGTCGGGGCACTGCCGGGGCAACTCGGGATCGCGGCTTTCTCACCGCGCCTGGATGCTCACGGCAGCAGCGTCCGCGGGGTCGAGGTGTGTCGTCGGCTGTCCGAGGACATGGGAATGCACATGATGGACCCACCTCAACCGGCCCGGTCGACGATCCGGCGGCTACGAACCGGCGAGTACGCCGAGGGTGGAGCAGCCACGATCTACTCACTCCAGGGGTCGCTGCAGTTCGCGGGGGCCGAGCGGTTGGCTCGCGATCTGGCCGGTGCGGAGGAGCTCGCGCACGAGGTCGTGTTGGATCTCGGCCACGTGCACAGCGTGAACGACGTGGCGCGCCGGATGATTCTGGAGATGATCCGACGATTGAGCCAGGAGGGTCACCATGTGACCGTCGTGGACCCAGAAGACGTTCTGCCCGAGCCCGATTGTGGTGAGGGGCTGCGCCCTGCGATCGCGCGCAGCCTCGACGAGGTCGCGCGGCCAGTCAACACACGCGAGTAACTTCATCGCATGACCGACGCCCACACCCCTCGCCACGCGGCCCCCGCAGCGGAGACGACCCGGCCCGCTGCTTCTGGCGTCACCATCGGAGCCGCGCAGGTGGCGGCTTGGGGCTTCGCGTTTCTGCTGCTCCGCGTCTTCGCCGTGTCCGGCTACGACTGGGACACGGCGTTTCTGGTCAGCACCACGCTCGGCATGGACGACGGGCTAGCTCTGATGTTCGGGTCGTTCATGTCGAACTACCTGCTGACCGCCGTTCTCCTGATTTGCGTCGTGCCCCTCCTGATCGCGGCCGTGCGGTGGGGGACGAGTGATTATCAGTGGGTGTTTGCGCTGTTGATGACCTTAGGTGTGGTCATCCTTTGGGCCCTCACCTCGAGTTACCGTCTGTGGTGGTTGCCGCCCGCGACTCTGGCCGTCTTCGTCGGACTCCTGCTCGTTCGACGCCTGTCCGAGAAGAACCGGGCACGACGCACCGTTGCGAGGGCGATGGCCAGAGTCGGCCTAGTGGTGGGCCTAGCGACCATCCTCTTCGCTGCGCTCGCGCAGACACCGTGGGTTCCCCACGAAGTGATCAAGACGACTGACGGCACGGTGCGGGGCTACGTTCTCAGTGTCGACTCGGGCTACCTCAATGTGCTCACCGAGGACCACGAGTTCGTCATCGTCCTGAGCACCGACGTGCTTTCTCGGGAGTAGTTGACTCTCAGTCCTCAGGCAGCGCGTGGAACGACTTCTTGGTGGCGGAGTACCACCCCATCGACTTGACCGGGCGACGCCACCGTCCCTTCATCTCCTTGTGCGCTGCCTCATGACTGGTGTCGCCCGTCTGGACCGCTTCCTTGAGGTGGCGGTCCTGAGCCTTGATCACGTCATCGGCGGAGTCGCCGTGAAGTTCGAGGTCGCAGGGACCTCCGAGGTCACGGCAGGTCATGGTCTTCATCGTTCCTCTTCCTAGATTCTGAGTTGCTGGTGTTCCTTGGGGGGTTGACGTTTCATCCGCGCGATATGTGACCGCGGTACTCAGACGGCATTGCTGTCCGGTCGCCGCTCGATGCTGTCCAGCACGCTCGGATCGGCTCGAAAGTCGATGCGTTCCACCACGCCAGCGCTGATAGTGAAGTCGAAGGCGACCCGAGCCGCTCCCCGATGGAACCATGCTGCACCGGGGCGATTGCCTATCGTTACCGGTAAGGCGGCAGCCGCCGCTCCATTGAAGAACGTCGCGACCTCACGCCTACCGCTGATCTCGACCGGCGTTCCGGCTAAGACGGCCGCGTGGTCGCCTGCGATAACCGCCCCCGGCGCCAGCAGCTCCAGCAGGCGGGCAAAGTCCCCTTGCCGCGCGGCCGTCAGAAAAGCATCCACCACCGAGGCCGCTGCCTCGCCATCGGACTCACCGGAGAGTCGCACCTTCGTTCGGGCACGTGACGCGAGCTTTCGCGCCGCCACCTGCGTCGTGTCCAGCACCCCGGCGATGGTGTCGAAGTCGACGCCGAAGCTGTCGTGCAGCACGAACGCCACCCGTTCGCGCGGGCTCAGCCTATCCACGACGACGTGCAGCGCCGCGCTAACGGCCTCGGCGATCAGCAGGTCCTCAACCGGATCAGATGCAACGTCCTCAGTGACGATCTCGTCAGTCGGAACGGGCATCCTTAACCGAAGGCGATCCAGACACAACCGTGAGGTCACGGTGGTGAGCCAAGCCGGGAGATCGTCAATCTGCATGGTGGCGCGCTCCAACCGCAGCCAGGCCTGCTGGACGATGTCCTCGGCCTCGACCCGGTCACCCAGGATGTGTGCCGACAGTCCCCGCAACCGGGGTCGCTCCGCCTCGAAGGCCGTCGTCAATTCCGCTCTCATATCCCCATCGTTCTCGCAGTCTTCTGGGAGTGACGTCCGGCGGGTGCTGTTTGTGACCGGGAGACCTACGCGGCCACCTACTACTGCGACGGGACGTGGTCGATCAGTGGGCCATATCCACGAAGCGTGAGTAGTGCCCTTGGAAGGCGACGGTGATGTCGCGGGTGGCGCCGTTACGGTGCTTAGCCACGATCAGGTCCGCTTCGCCGGGACGGGTGGACTCCTTCTCGTAGGCGTCGTCGCGGTGCAGCAGGATCACCATGTCGGCGTCCTGCTCCAGCGAGCCGGACTCACGAAGGTCGCTCATCATCGGGCGCTTGTCGCCGCGCTGCTCCGGACCACGGTTCAGTTGGGACAACGCGATGATCGGAACCTCGAGCTCCTTGGCCAACAACTTGATCTGCCGGGAGAACTCCGAGACCTCGAGCTGACGGGACTCGACCTTGCGG
>CBDTZB010000435.1:0-3006 GCA_965364795.1 uncultured Nocardioides sp. | reverse complement strand
ACCGGGGTGGCCGTGATCTGCACGAAGACGCCTCTCTCCGGCCCGCCCTTGTGATACTGGCCGGTCGAATGGAGGAAACGCGGACCCCAGCCGAACGTGACGGGACGCTCGATCCGTTCGGCCAGGCTGTCCCGCACGTCTGCGAGGTCGGCGTACCGGTCACGATCGAGGTAGGCCTGCACCGCGACGTATCCGTGTCCGGCGTCGGTCTGATCCAGCAGTGCCGTGACCGCTTCCTCCACCGAGTCCGCTCCCTCGGGGAGCCAACCCTCGCTCGCGTAGACGGTGAACGCGCCATCGGTGAACAGGGGTTCAGGATTGGCGCCGCCACCATCGAGCATCTCCCGCGCGGCCTTCTTGGCACTCTCCACGTCGGGCTGATCGAAGGGATTGATCCCGATGATCCGTCCGGCGATGGCGGTGGCGTACTCCCACATCAGCATCTGACCACCGAGGTCTCCGCCGAGAACGGCAGCCCATCCGCTAGGTGCGGGCTCGGGCTTCTTGGACTTGGCTGGGTCGGCGCCGAACAGCACCTGGATCGAGTCGGGCGTCGCTGCGGCGACATTGGGATCCTCGGTCGAGGGTACGACGACCGGCAGCAGTCCTCGCCCCTGCTTGCCGGTCGATTCGGCCACCAGTTGCTCGATCCAGTCGCCGAAACTGAAGAATTCGGCGTTCTCGTGGGGTGCTAGCACCAACTTGTCGACCGCAGCCTGGTGTGCGGCCCCGAGAAGTGCGCCGAGGCGTAGCGCAGGGTTGTCCGGTGAGTCCTGCTCCACCTCGGACCGCATCTGGTCGGCGTCCAGGAGAAGCTGAGCGATGTCGGCGCCCGCAAGTCCACTGGGAACGAGCCCGAAGGCCGTGAGGGCGGAGTACCGACCCCCGACGTCCGGGTCGGCGAGAAAGACTCGGTAACCGGCTTCGCGCGCCGAGGCCTCGAGCGGCGAACCCGGGTCAGTGACCACCACGATCCGCTGGGCCGGGTTGATGCCGGCGTCGGTGAAGGCCTTCTCGAAGGCGCGGCGCTGGCTGTCGGTCTCCACGGTCCCACCGGACTTGCTAGAGACCACGACGATCGCCGCATCAAGTCGGTCCTCCAGCGCGTCACGGATGAAGTCGGGCTGCGAGGAGTCAACGACAGTGAGCTCCATGCCGGCGCCGGCACAGATGACCTCGGGGGCCAGCGACGATCCCCCCATCCCACACAGGACGACGTGGTCGAGCCCCTGCTCGGCGAACTCGGCGCGCAAAGTCTCGATGTCGGCGATCAGATCGCGCGATGCGGTGGGGGAGCTCACCCAGGAGAGCCGCTTGGCGGCCTCCTCCTCTGCGTCCGGTCCCCACAAGGTGGGGTCCTTCTCGGCGATCCGGCTGGCGACCCGATCACTGATGAGTTGCTGCAAGATGGCGTCGTACCCGTCGCTGTGCTGGAGTTCAACGCGGTACGACGCGCTCATGAGGTGGCCTGAGCCATCTGCGCCTGAACCGTCTCGACGAGTTCGTCCCAAGACTTGATGAACTTCGAGACGCCCTCCTCTTCCAAGACGCGCAGCACGTCGGCGAAGTCGATGCCGACCTCGGCTAGGGCAGCCATGACCTGCTGGGCGTCGTCGGCGGTGCCGGTGACCATGTCACCGATGACCTCGCCATGGTCGCCGAAGGCGTCCATCGTCTTCTCGGGCATGGTGTTGACGGTGTCGGCGACGACCAGTTCGCTGACGTAAAGGGTGTCCGGATAGTCCGGGTTCTTGACCCCGGTCGAGGCCCACAACGGGCGCTGAGCCTGGGCACCAGCTTTCTGCAGGGTCTTCCAGCGGTCGCTGTTGACGACGTCGAGGAAGGCCGCGTAGGCGATCCGGGCGTTCGCGAGCGCGGCCTTGCCCATCAGAGCGCGCGCCTCGTCGGTTCCGATCTCTTCGAGTCGTTGGTCCACCTCACCGTCGACGCGGGAGACGAAGAACGAGGCGACCGAGGCGATGGAGCCCAGGTCCAGGCCGTTGTCGCGAGCTGATTCCAGACCGGTCAGGTAGGCGTCCATGACCTCGCGGTAGCGGTCGACGCTGAAGATCAGCGTGACATTGACGCTGATGCCCTGGGCGATGGACGCGGTGATGGCCGCGAGTCCCTCGGGAGTGGCGGGAATCTTGATCAATACGTTGGGGCGGTCCACGGCCTGCCACAGGGCCTGCGCTGAGGCGATCGTGGCTCCGGTGTCGTGGGCCAGATCCGGCTCCACCTCGATCGACACCCGACCGTCGGCCGGGGTCGACTTGAAGACGGGCTCCAGGATGTCGCAGGCGTTGCGAACATCTTCAGTGGTCAGCTCAAAGATGGTGCGCGCCGTGTCGGCGCCTTCTGCCACCAGGCTCCGGACCTGGTCGTCGTACCGCTCCCCATCGGCGATCGCACCGGCGAAGATCGTCGGGTTGGTCGTGACACCGACCACCGACTTCTCTTTCACCACCTCGGCCAGGTTGCCGGTCTCGATGCGTTCACGGGACAGGTCGTCGAGCCAGATCGACACCCCCGCTTGAGACAGATTCTTGAGGCGTTCGTTCATTGGTCGTCCTCTCGAGAGATCGTTGATGGGGAGCGGTACGTGTGCAGCTAGTTGCCCTTGACCGAAGCGAGGCTGGCGTGCGCCGCCTCGACCACGGCTTCGGCGGTGATGCCGTACTCGTTGAAGAGCGTCTGGTAATCCGCGGAGCCACCGAAGTGGTCCAGGGAGACGATGCGTCCGTGGTCGCCGACGATCTCGCGCCAACCCTGGGCGACGCCAGCCTCGACGCTGACCCGAGCACGCACGTCGGGGGCCAGGACGGAGGCGCGGTACTCAGCGCTCTGCGCGTCGAACCATTCGCGGCAGGGCATGGAGACCACGCGGGCGTTGATGCCCTGCTCCTTGAGCTGGTGACGGGCCTCGACGGCCAGCTGAACTTCCGAACCGGTGCCGACCAGGATCACGTCGGGGGTGCCGACGGTGTCGAGCAGCACGTAGCCGCC
>CBDTZB010000434.1:0-3007 GCA_965364795.1 uncultured Nocardioides sp. | reverse complement strand
AAGGCACCCATAGCGGGGCCAAGTCTTTGGCCACTCGTGGGTTCAAGGTGAGGCTTCGGCGCGGTTTCTCAGGCTGGAGAGATGCTCATTCTGATGGGCACCTCTCGATCGCAGCGTCTGCACTTGTTCATACTGTTTCGTACATCGTTGCAGTGACGATCGGGTTCCCAGCTGCCCTGTTTCTTCGCGGCCAGGCCTTCCCACTGTCCCTAATTGAGAATGGTATTGGCTTCTATATTTCAGGATTATTAGTCATCTACCTTTCGTCTCTTAGTTTTGTCACTCGCCAGGGGGATGGGACCAGGCGGTTGCCACGAGCATGGGACCACCTCGGGGCGCGGGCCGGCCGCGTGAGGAGGATGATGAACAGCATGAAGAATGTCAACGACGTGTCTCCTGTGGGGTGGGGTTGGTGTCGGTGAGCGTGGGTTTCTGACGGCGTCGGTAGGACTCGCCCTCGACCACGAGTTCCCATGCGGCGGACTGCAGACGGTCCACCGCTGACTGCGCGAGGAGCGGATCGGCCAGGGCGGCGAGCCACTCGACCGGGTCCCGGTTCGACGTCAGAATTGTCGCCGACTTCAGATGCCTCTCCACGACAATCTCGTAGAAGTCGGCGGTCTCCCCGGGGTCAAGGCCCTGGAGCGCGAAGTCATCGATGATCAGCACGTCCACCGCGATGAGCCGACGGATCTCGACGTCGTGGCTGTTGTCCAGGCGCGACGCACGGAGCCGTCGGAACAGCCGGTCGGCACGTTCGGCGTGGACCTTGTGGCCACGCCGACAGGCGATGTGGCCGAGCGCATGGGCGAGGTGGGTCTTGCCCACGCCGACCGGTCCGAGCAGCAGCACGTTGTGTGCGTCCGCCACGAACCTGAGCGAGATCAGTTCCGACCAGACGGTCCGGTCGTAGGTGACGGCCGCGTCGCCGTCCCACGCCTCCAACGTCATCGTCGGATCCAGTTTGGCGTTGCGGGCACGGAGAGCGGAGGACTGCCGGTCCCGCCGTTCGACCTCGTCGGCCAGGACGAGTTCGAGGAACTCGCTGTGGGTCAACTGGTTCTGTCGGGCCAGGGTGAGCCGGTCTGGGAGCGTGTCGAGGGTCTTGCCGAGCTTGACCCGACGCAACATCGATTTCAGCTCCGGCGTGACCTGCGTCGCGACCGTCGTGTTTGTGGGTGCGGTGGTTGGGGTGCTCATGCCGACACCTCCCCGCCATCGACGGCGAACTCGCCCGGATCACGCGCGAACCGGTTCTCCGCCGCGATGACGTTGCGGTCAGGTTCATCCGGTTCATGCTCGGTCGCCCGTTCCAAGATCCGGCCGATCAGGCCGACGTCGACGACCTCGTGCTCGAGTGCCCGTCGGCAGGCCTGATCGACGCGGTCGCCACCGAACTTCTTGACCAGCCCGAGGAGGCGGTAGACCGCCCGCATCTTTGTCCACGGCAACGGCACGTCAAGCATCGCCGCGGCGTAGACACCGATCGCATCGCCGTGCTTCGTGGCCATCGCGACGAGCTTGTCCAGGTCCCGCATCGCATATGCGGTGACCTCACTGGGCAGGTCGTCCGGGTCGGTAGAACGGCCGCCAGGGGCCAGTCGGGCGTGGATCTTGACCACCTGCCCGCGGTGCAGGACCTTGACCAACTTGCGATCCACCCGCACCGTCACGGTCTCCCCGATCAGTGCGCCGGGGATCGAGTAGAGGGCCTTGGCGACCTGGATGTGATGGTCACGGTGGACCTTCGCCGTGGTCCAGGCCGGCGTGTCGTAGCGGACGGTCGGCACCGGCAGGAGCACTGCGGCCTCCTCCAACGTGAAGTGCTCGACCGGCCGGACACGGGTGGTGCCATGCACCCGCATCCCGGCCGTGACCCGGCACCACACCTCCGCCCGACGCTGCGCATCAGCCAGATCGGCGAACTCCTCCCCGGCCCAGAACGAATCGCGGACATAGGTCACCGTCCGCTCGACACGTCCCTTGTCCTGCGGCCTACGGACCCGTGCCGGGTCGATCACAAACCCTCGCGACTGGGCATATTCGGTGAACGTCGGGTTGAGCCGCGGGTCGACCGCGTCGGCCTTGAGCACCACCGACTTCATGTTGTCGGGGATCACCACCGCGAACACGCCGCCGAAGAACGCCCACGCCGCCTCGCACCCATCGATCACGTCCTCGACGGTCTGCCCGAACGACAGCCACACGAACGTGTGCCGACTGAGCACGGCGGTGAAGATCAGCGCCTGGACCACCCGCCGACGGCCCGACTCCGGATCCAGCATCAGCCCCATCCGGCCGAAGTCGATCTGGACCTCCTCGCCGGCCTTGCCGTCCGACACACGCACGGTGGTCGCGGGCCGTCCGAACCCGAGTTCTTCCTGGGCGTAGCGGTGCAACGTCCGGTACGGGACCGTCACGCCGCGGCGGCCCAGCAGCGTCTCGATCTTGGTCAGCTTCAACCCGTCCTTGAGCCACTCCTTGATGCGGTCATGCTCCGCCGCACATGCAGCCCACGTGTCGCCGCGGCCGTCGGGCCGGGACGGGCGGACCGCCTCCACCACGGCCCCGATCAGCTCATCAGTCAACTGTCTCTCGTCGCCGTCACGGACCAGCCCCGCAGCGACGGCTGCGTCGATGTAGCGGCGGACCGTCTTGCGGTCACACCCCGCCAGCTCGGCGATCGGACGTAACCCCCGGTCGCCTCGTAGCCACAGACGTAGCACTTCTCGGATCTCGATCACGGTTACCTCCCGGTAGCTCACGGGCCCTCCCTGGGTTGGGTGGACGCGTACTGAACTCCTCAAGCAACCGGTAGCCGCGTAGGTGGTCCCATCACTGGAAACCAGGTGGTCCCATGCTCCTGGCGAAACTCTCCGCCAAGTGGTCCCATCCCCCTGGCGAGTGACAGACACTTCTGGCGGCGCCAACCCAAGAAATATGCTCCACCTTCTAGTGTGGCGTCCAGCAAATACGTGACATAACGTAGTTCGAGGTCTACAATCCG
>CBDTZB010000433.1:0-3012 GCA_965364795.1 uncultured Nocardioides sp. | reverse complement strand
GATCGGGTTTTGGAGGTCGTGGCTCACCTGGGCTCCCAGCGTGGCGAGGTGCTCGTTGCTGCGCTCGAGCTCGGCGACCAGGTCGGCAGAAGCCAGCACCAGCTCGCGCTGCGCGATCTCGGCGGAGCACGCGGCGGCCAGGTCGCGCAGGTTCTCTAGGTCGACGGAGGTCCACGCGCGCGGTTCGCCGTCGATGGCGCACAGCGATCCGACGACCTGTCCGTGGCTGTTGGTGATCGGCCAACCGGCGTAGGCGATGACGCCCAGCACCGGGATCGCGAGGTTGTCGACGAGGAAGGGCTCCTCGCGGGCGTCCTCGATGATGAGCGGCTTCTCCTGCGCCACGACGTGCTTGCAGAACGAGTGCGACAGCGGGGTCTCGCGCTTCTCCTGCCACGGATCAGGCAGGCCCAGGGCCCCCGGGAACACCTGGCGGTACTTCTCGACGATGCTGACCAGGCCGACGGGGACGCGCAGGGAGCGCTGCACCAGCCGTGCGTAGTGGTCGAAGGAACCGAGCTCGGGCAAGACGCTGAGCTCGGTCACCGCGCTGGCGTTCGCGAGAGCCAGGCGATCGAGATACCGCGGGGGCAGCGGTGTTGGGTGGGCATGGGACCGAATCTACTGCGAGGGACCTAGTCCTTGCCCTCAGAACGGAATGAAATCCGGTACTCCCCGGGGCCTTGAAGGACGCATTGACCCAGCCTCCAAAGACGAGCCTTGACCCACTTGACCCGGTGGAGGTGGACCGTGCAATGGAAGAGGAGCACTTGACCGGCTTGACCGGTTCAAGCGACTCCTTGAGACACAGGAGGGGCGGACATGGCAGGCCGTTCGGAGGAACCCAAGGCCCACCCGACTGCGAAGACCAGTGGGCGCAAGCCGTCCCCTGCTCGCAAGCCCACAGGCAAGGGGACGGGCAAGAGGGTCAAGCCGGCTTCTGATCATGCCCGCAAGGACGTGGCCGAGCAGGGTTCTGCCCACACCCAGAAGCCTTCAGCCGCCCCGCCGGACAATCCCGCAGCGATCCAAAAGATGGCACGGCCCTCGAAGTGGGAACGGCCCTCGGTGTTGGTAACCGAGCCGGGGGTGCTGGTGCGACCTGCGGCCGACACCCGGGGCGATGACCTCGCGATCAGAATCACGAGCAGCGGCGGTGGATCCGAGTTCGTAGTTCTCGACGATGAACTCAGCAGCTACCGCGAGGAGTTGATCGCTCAGCTCGACGAGGTCGTCATTCCCGCGGTGATGGCTCGCATCCTTCAGGGCGCCTCGCCCACAGCGCCGGAGGTCCTGGCGCGCCGGATGCTGGCGGTCGCACCGGTCCCGGTGCCGGGCAACAGGATGGCCGACCAGGTGGGCCCGGAGTTCTATGACACCACCGGGGTCACCGTCGTGCTGGCGGGACCGGGGAAGAAGCCGATCTCCAAGCAAGCGGTGGAAGACCGTCGGCGCCGCTCCACGATCGTGGCGTTGCCTACGGCGGAAGGACGCTGGATCTACCCGACATGGCAGTTTCGCGACCACGACCTACTTCCGGGTCTGGCTGAGGTCCTCGCAGCATTCCGGCAGCCCGTAGAGGACCGCAGCCAGCCCCGCGAAAGCCCGTACGGGGCGTGGTCGGTCGGGACCTGGTTGACGACGCCTCGTGAGGACCTGGGGGGGTTGACCCCCGCTGAGTGGCTGGCGCTGGGCCTCGACGCCCAGGTGCCGGTGACCCGGGCTCGACGCACCGTCGCGGCTTGGGTTGCCTGAGTTGGACCGTACCGAGCAGGCGCTTCGCCCTCCGGCAGTCAACGCCACCGATTTCACAACGTTCCCACCGCGCGTGGACCTGGCCGGCTCAAAGTGGTTCCGTCAGCACAACGACCGGCCCAGTGACGCCGATCGTGGCGCCTGGTACTTCGCGAGTCATGCACCCGATGAGATCGGCGCAGGCCGGTTCGACCTGACTGGGCCAGAGGGCACCTGCTACCTCGCCGACACCGAGATGGCGGCGGTGCACGAGTGCATCGGTCACGACATGGCCGCAAGCGGCTGGGTCCCTGCGGATCTGGTCGAGGGGCGGGTGCTGTCGAAGTTGCCGTTGCCCCACGACGTGAGGTCTGCCGATACGACGGTCGAGGAGGCCGCGAACTTCCGTGTGACCAACGAAATCCACACCACCGGCGACTACGGCACGGCCCAAGCGTGGGCGCGAGCGTTCCACGACAGCGGGTTCGGTGGGGTGTTCTACGAACTGCGGTTCGCGAACGGGTTCCCGCGCGGGCTCGCACTGTTCGGACCCCAGGGGGCACCCTCGGTGAAGCCAGTTGGGGATGCTGCTCCGCAGAACCTGCGAGAGTTCGTGGAGGCCCAGAGTATTGAGGTCGTCGACGCCCCGTCGGTGGGTGCAGTCCGACTCGTGGATCCCCCCACAGCCTGAACGGGCCGGGGCCCCCATTCCTGGAAGTCCCGGCCTCGAGTCCGGGGCAATTACCCCGGATAACAACGTAGGGGTTTCACACAACCCGCTGACCTGCACGATCACGGGGACGCCGACGGCATTTGTACACGCGAGCACCCATTTTTGTACACAGGGGTCTGCTGCATGAATCGGTGTCACGCCTGACCTGCCCCATTCCCCCGCTTATGGGTAGAGGTTCTGCTTGTGACGACGTATCGAAGCCCCCAGTGTTCATCGAGGCGCCCGAGCCGCGAGGAGGACCTGGTCCTAAATGTTCGCGGAGCAGCTAGGGCACATGGGTGACGGCAGACTCCCGAACTCCACATCGAGCTTGACGGCACTGAATAGCGACACCAAGACACCACACAGCGTCCGGGCACCAAAGTCTCGCTCGGTGCCCGCCTTGTAGCCGTGCTGCTCTTGCTCGGCGTAGTCAGCCATCTGGGCAGTTGCGATCATGCGTTGGTCTCCCTTCTGATCTTCTAGCGTCTGTTGGCGTCGAAACCTCCGCGTTCGCGATCCGACTCTGCGAACCGCATCCACGTCACGACACGACACGACACAGA
>CBDTZB010000432.1:0-3020 GCA_965364795.1 uncultured Nocardioides sp. | reverse complement strand
CGTCGACTCCGGCGTCATCACGGCCGAGCAGGCCATGGTCCTGGTTCGTGAGCGAGGTCGAGCGATGGCTACGGCTGCGGACGCGACGCCCACCGGCATGACGGCCATCCTCGGCGGCGACCGTACTGAGGTGCTCGACGCACTGGACCGACACGGTCTCACCGCCGCCAACGACAACGGTCCCGGCCAAATCGTTGCTGCAGGGACTATGAGCCAGCTCGAGGCCTTCGCGCTTGATGCTCCGGCTAAAGCACGGCTGCGACCGCTACCCGTGGCCGGCGCGTTCCACACCGAACACATGGCTCCCGCGGTCGACCACGTCGCGTCTCTTGCTCAGGCCGTCTCGGTCCACGAGCCACGCATCCCCGTGATCTCGAACCGCGACGGCCACCTGTTGCAGAGCGGTCGCGACGTGCTGACTCGCATCGTCTCGCAGATCTCGCATCCAGTCCGCTGGGACCTGTGCCTGGACGCCATGAGCGACCTCGGCGTCACCGGAATCCTGGAGATGCCGCCCGCTGGGACCCTCAGCGCGATCGCAAAGCGCGCCCTCCCCGGTGTCGAGACCTTCGCCTTGAAGACCCCGGACCAGCTCGACGACGCGCGCGCCTTCTGTGACACCCATGGCGAGCGGTCGGTCATCGATAGTTCGTCCTCATGGCGCAGGGACGCCTCGTGATCTCCAGTGTGAAAGGGGCTGAGCACGCCGCTCTTCTCGGAGTGGGGGCCTACCGTCCCTCTCTCGTGGTGCCGAACGCCAACCTCGTCGAGGCCATCGACTCCAGCGACGAGTGGATCCAACAGCGCTCCGGGATCCGGAGCCGACGATTCTGCACCGAGGAAGAGACGGTGCAGTCCATGGCTGTGGCGTCCTCGCGCATCGCTCTGGAGCGCGCCGGTCTCACAGCGGCCGACATCGACTGCGTCATCGTGGCCACCGTCAGTCACATGCTCCAGACCCCGTCCATCGCCACCGCCATCGCCCATGAGTTGGGCACCAATCAACCGGCCGCCTTCGACATCTCCGCTGCCTGCGCCGGGTTCTGCCACGGCGTAGCCATGGCCAACGACTTCGTCCGCGCCGGCAGCGCCCGCCATGTGCTGGTTATCGGGGTGGAGCGGCTCTCAGACATCACCGATCCCACCGATCGGGGCACCGCCTTCATCTTCGCCGACGGGGCTGGCGCCGTCGTGGTTGGCCCCTCCGCGGCCAACGGGATCGGTCCCGTGGTGTGGGGCTCTGACGGGGAGCAGTACGACCTCATCCGGCAACGCGACGATTGGCGCGACGTGTTGGTCTCCGACCAACCGTCCATGCCGCACCTGAGCATGCAGGGCAGTGCGGTGTTCCGCTGGGCCGCGTTCACCATGGCCAAGGTCGGTCTCGAAGCCGTCGCTCGCGCAGGACTCACCGTCGATGATCTGGACTGCTTCGTCCCCCACCAGGCGAACCTGCGCATCGTCGAACTTCTCGCTCGTTCCATGAAGCTTCCGCCCCACGTTCGTATCGCCCGCGACATCGTCGACCAGGGCAACACGTCTGCGGCTTCGGTCCCCCTCGCCCTCGACAGAATGATTGCCGATGGAGAGGCCAAGAGCGGTGACACCGCTCTCCTGATCGCGTTCGGTGCCGGCTTGGCGTACGCCGCCCAAGTCGTGACCGTTCCGTAGCCCTACACCGCACCATCCCCGAGCAACCCCAACAGCAGTACACAACTGCACCCAACGAAAGGACAGCGCTATGCCCGCTACCACCGAAGAGATCCGCACCGACCTTGCCGACATCGTCAACGAGGTCGCCGGAGTCGACCAGGCGGACGTCCAGCTCGACAAAGCGTTTGTTGATGACCTCGATGTCGACTCCCTGTCCATGGTCGAGGTGGTTGTGGCCGCCGAGGAGAAGTTCGGTGTCACCATTCCTGATGAGGCCGTCAAGGACCTGCGGACCGTCGGCGACGCCGTTCGCTACATCGAACGCGCCTTGGCCTGAGCTTGAGTACGCAAAGCGCCTCCCCCATGCGGATCGTGGTCACCGGACTCGGCACCAGCAGCCCGCTGGGGGGTGATGTGGCCACAACCTGGGCCGGCATGATCGAAGGTCGCTCGGGAGTCCGCCATCTCACCCAGGAATGGGCCCAAGGTCTCAGCGTCCGCATCGCCGCGCCTGCCGCGGTGGAGCCGACCGATATCTTGGAGCGGGTCCGCGCCCGTCGACTCGATCGCTCCGCCCAGCTGGCCCTCGTGGCCGCCATGGAAGCGTGGGCCGACGCAGGCCTGCGCCCCGTCCAGGGCACCGACAACGACGGCGCCGGCGATCTGACCGAGGTCGACCCGGAGCGGGTCGGGGTCGCCATGGCATCGGGGATCGGTGGAGTGAACACCCTGCTGTCGAACTACGACACGATGCTCGAAAAGGGCCCGCGACGGGTCTCACCCCTCGCCGTACCCATGCTGATGCCCAACGCACCCGCAGCGAACATCAGCCTCTACGTCGGCGCCCGAGGTCCGGTCTGCACTCCTGTCTCGGCCTGCGCGTCCGGCAACGAGGCGATCTCACTGGCCATCGACCAGCTCCGGCTGGGCCGGGCCGACGTGATGGTGGCCGGGGGCACCGAGGCCGCCATCCATCCGCTCCCCATGGCCGCGTTCGCGAACATGATGGCGCTGTCCAAGAACGAGTCCGACCCGACCACCGTCTCTCGTCCCTGGGACGTGGCCCGCGACGGCTTCGTCCTTGGCGAAGGCGCCGGCGTGCTCGTTCTGGAAACGGCAGAACACGCTGCGGCTCGTGGGGCGCACGTCTACGCCGAGGTACTCGGCGCAGGTGTCACAGCCGATGCCCATGACATCGCCCAACCCGATCCGGCCGGTCGCGGCGGAACTCGCGCCATCAAGCGCGCCCTGTACGAGTCAGGGGTCGGACCCGAGGACATCGTGCACGTGAACGCCCACGCCACGTCGACCCCGCAGGGCGACATTGCCGAAGGCCTCATGCTCCACGCGACTCTCGGCTCCCATGC
>CBDTZB010000431.1:0-3021 GCA_965364795.1 uncultured Nocardioides sp. | reverse complement strand
AGGCGGCGTACGCCGACTTCACCGGCTTCGAGGTGCCGACGATCGTGCTGGCCGCGGGGGAGTTGCGTGCCGTCGTGGAGATGGCCGAGGAGTTGGGGGAGGGGCACCAGGGCAAGCAGTTCGTGTCGTTCCTCAAGGAGGTGCCGAGCGCGGAAGCCATCGCCGACCTAGAAAAGCGCTCCACAGATCTCGAGCAGGTCCGGGTGGTGGGGCGCGCTGCTCACCTACTGCTGGGCGATGACTTCCAATCCGCGCGGCTGCCGACCGCCGTCGAGCGCCACCTCGGTCCCGCCACGAGCCGAACCATCGGCGTGGCCCGCTCCCTCGTCGAAAAATGGTGCTGAGTCGGCACATCTTGACGCTGGAAAGGGCGTGAGTCGGCGCGTCTTCTACAAGTAGCGCCGACTCGCGGGGAAGTTAGTGGCCCTTGAAGACCGGCTTGCGACGTTCGGAGAACGCAGCCATGCCTTCTGCGACGTCGGCGGTGCGCAACAGCAGGCTCTGTCCTGTGCGTTCGCGCTCCAGGGCGGCGTCGAGCCCGTCGAGTTGGGTCAAACAGGCCGCGTTGATGGCCCGCTTGGTCGCAGCCAGACCCAGCGGCGCGCTGGCGGCCAGGCGCCGCACGATGGTGGCCACGAGGTCGTCGTACTCCTCATCGGGGGCGATGTGGGTGATCAGCCCGGCGTCGTAGGCCTCTCGGGCAGTCAAGGCTTCGGCCAACAGGCCCATCCGCATGGCCCGGGGGCGACCTATCGCGGCGGCCACGGTGGCGGACGCCCCACCGTCCGGCATCAGACCGATCCGCCCGAAAGCCAACAGGAAGGAGGCGGATTCCTTGGCGATGATGATGTCGGCGGCGAGGGCCGTGGAGCAGCCGACACCGGCGGCGATGCCGTTGACGGCGGCGACCACGGGCTTGTCCAGTCCGACGAGGGCCCGGACGATCCGGTTCGCGCGGTCGAGTGAGGTGACGTCGAAGTTCTCGTGCGCGTTCTCACCCGAGATGTCAGCGCCGGTCGAGAACGCGGGGCCCGTCCCTGTGATGACCACGACGCGGACGTCATCGCGGGCCACGGACTGTTCGGTGATCTCTGCCACGCGATCCGACATCTCTGCGGTCATCGCGTTGAAGACCTCGGGTCGATTCAGCGTGATCCACAGGGCTCCGTCGACCACACGCAGGGAAAGCTCGTCTTCGCTAACGGGGGACTGGTCTGGCTGGGTCATGGCTCGGAGTGTGCCACCATGTAGGACGTGTCTGCCGCTATGCCCACTGAGGTAGAACCCGACCTCGAGAGCGACTTCCTCCCCGAAGGAGTCACCCTCCCTGCCACCCCTTGGGTGACCATCGTCTGGAACGACCCCGTGAACCTGATGTCGTACGTCGCCTATGTGTTCAGCAAGTACTTCGGCTACGACAAGAAGAAGTCCGATCGGCTGATGATGGAGGTCCATCAGGACGGCAAGTCGGTGGTCTCCACTGGCAGCCGTGAGGAGATGGAACGCGACGTCCAGGCGATGCACGAATACGGCCTGTGGGCCACGATCTCCAAGGCGGACTGAGTGAGTGCCTTCAAACGACACCGCCGCAGCAAACTGATCATCGCCAACTTCACCGGGTTCGAGGCGGATCTTTTGCGCTCCTTGGCCGCTCAATTGGTGGAGTTGCTGCACAACGAAGCGGCCATTCCGCACGCGGACCTGGACCCCTTCGAGGCCATGATGGACTTCAGCGGGCCCACCGAGGCCCCGGAGGACCCGGTGCTCGCGCGGCTCTTCCCCACGGCGTACGCCGAAGACGACGAGGCCGCCGCCGAGTTCCGCAGGTTCACCGAGGGCACGCTGCGTGACGGGAAGGCCCGAGCCGCCAGCACCATCATCGATACCCTTGAGGAGGCAGGGCTTCCAGCCATCCTCGAGGAGGACGGTCTGATGATCGACGTTGAACTCGACGAGCCCACCGCCGAGACCTGGATGCGTTCCTTCACCGACGTCCGCCTCGCTCTAGCCACCCGCCTGGGTGTGGAGGAGGGGGACGAGGACTACTGGCACTCCCTACCCGACGAGGACCCTCGCGCTCAGGCTCACGACATCTACGACTGGGTGGGGTACCTCCAGGAGACGCTCGTGGGTGCCCTCAACAAGTGAGCTGAGCCAGCCCACTAGGCTGGGAGGTGTGTTGACCATCGACCAGCCGACGTACGACGCGATCGTCGCCCACGCCAAGCGTGACCACCCCGACGAGGCCTGCGGCATCATTGCCGGACCCGAGGGCAGCGACCGCGCCGAACGACTCGTGGAGATGGTCAACGCGGCCAGCAGTCCCACGTTCTACGAGTTCGATTCGACCGATCTGTTTCGCCTCTATCGTGAGATGGACGACAACGACGAAGAACCCGTCGTGATCTACCACTCGCACACCGCCACTGAGGCCTACCCCAGCGTCACCGATATCGGTCTCGCTGGTGAACCTAATGCGCACTACGTGCTGGTGAGTACTCGCGAGCACGGGAATAACGACGGGCCAGTGGAGTTCAGGTCATACAGGATCGTCGACGGAAACGTGACCGAAGAAGAGGTCCGCATCGTCAACGAACTTCCCGCAACTGCACCCGTCACCACCGACAGCTGAGGAGCATCACCCACATGGCCATCGAGGTCCGGATCCCCACCATCCTGCGCACCTACACCGGCGGCGAGAAGTCGGTCAACGCTGACGGCGCCACGCTGACGGCCCTGATCGACGACCTTGAGGCCAAGCACCCCGGCATCAAGGAGCGTCTGGTCGAGGACAAGAACGGCTCGATCGAGTTGCGCCGCTTTGTCAACATCTACATCAACGACGAAGACGTGCGATTCATCGGCAGTCTCGAGGCCACGCTGGCCGACGGCGACCAGGTTGTGGTTCTCCCCGCCGTCGCGGGCGGATGACGCGCTACGCCGATCTCCTCGCCTCGGTCGGCAATACGCCGCTGATCGGGCTGCCCCGCCTGTCTCCGAGCCCCGAGGTGCGCCTGTGGG
>CBDTZB010000430.1:0-3024 GCA_965364795.1 uncultured Nocardioides sp. | reverse complement strand
CGGATGCCTCTAGACTCAGGGCGTGCCTAGAGTCGTGGTGGATGTCATGCCCAAGCCCGAGATCCTCGATCCTCAGGGGAAGGCCGTGCAGGGTGCGTTGCCCCGCCTCGGCTTCACCGGAGTGAGCGATGTGCGTCAGGGCAAGCGTTTCGAGCTCGAGATCGATGGTGAGATCACCGACGCGGTCCTCGCCGACGTGGCTCGGATGGCCGAGACGCTGCTGTCGAACCCAGTGATCGAGAACTTCACCGTGACCGTGCCTGATGGGTCGCCGGCGTGAAGGTCGGGGTTGTCACCTTCCCCGGTTCCCTGGACGACGTCGACGCCTCGCGGGCAGTCGGCTTCGGTGGCCACGAGGCAGTAGCCCTGTGGCACGGTGACCACGACCTGCGGGGAGTCGACGCAGTAGTCCTCCCCGGAGGCTTCTCGTACGGCGACTACCTGCGTTGCGGCGCCATCTCACGCTTCTCACCGGTCATGACCGAGGTCATCGCTGCTGCCCAGGCGGGCATGCCGGTCCTCGGGATCTGCAACGGCTTCCAGATCCTGTGCGAGTCGCATCTGCTGCCCGGCGCGCTGATCCGCAACGATCACCGCAAGTTCGTCTGCCGCGACCAGCGGGTGCGGATCGAGAACACCTCGACGCCGTGGACCAACTCCTATGAGGAGAACGCCGAGATCACGATCGTCCTCAAGAACGGCGAGGGCGGGTACGTCGCCGACGAAGCCACCCTGGACCGGATCGAGGGCGAGGGCCAGGTCGTCGCCCGCTACCTCGACCTGAACCCGAACGGTTCGATGCGCAACATCGCCGGCGTCAGCAACGAGCGCGGCAACGTGGTCGGACTGATGCCGCACCCCGAGCACAGCGTGGAGGAGCTGACCGGTTCGGGAGTCGACGGACTCGGCTTCTTTACCTCGCTCGCCGCAGCGACGTTCGCGTAACCGCCTTGCCTCAGAATTCGACCCGGGAGCCGGCTCAGGGCCGGTCGCGCGCCGTGGCACCCGACCGACTCTTCGTGCTGCTGGCCCGCGCGGAGGCCTGCACCTGGGTGTTGCTGCTCACCGGCATGTTCTTGAAGTACGTCACCGACACCACTGAGCTCGGGGTCAAGATAGCTGGGCCCATCCACGGGGTGGTGTTCATCGTTTACGTCGTGGCTGCGGTCGTCATCGGCACCGATCAGCGGTGGTCGACCAAACAGCTCGTGGTGGCGGTCGCAGCCGCGATCCCGCCGCTGGCCACCATCCCCTTGGAGTTGCATGCCGAACGCCATGGCTGGTTGGCCCCCACCTGGCGCTTGGTTGACGGCCAACCCGCAGGCCCTGCCGACCGCCTCGTGGCTTGGATGCTGAGGCACCCCGGCCGCGGAGCGCTGGCCGCGCTCGTTGCTGTGGCTGCCTTAACGCTTGTGGCCCTGATTGTGGGTCCGCCAGGCGGCTGAGCCCCCGCTCAGCCGCCTGCCGCACTCAACCGCCGAGCCCCCGCTCAGCCGCTGATTCCCCGTTCACTCGCCGAGCCCCCGGGCTCAGCGAACGCCAGTCCGCAGTTTCTTCCAGGTCCGGTAGTTCGCGATGCCGGTAACCGGCACTCGAACCGCCTGCTGGTAGCCGCGCACCGCGGCAAGTGTGCTGGCGTCGTACACCCCGGTCGACTTCAGGCGACCGGCCGGGTAGACCGCGTTGAGCGCGCGCTGTAGTCGCAGGACGTCGTCACCGTGGGAGCCGGTTTTCAGGGCCGGGCGCGGTCCGGCCGCGTAGAGGGTGGCCCAGTGGGACTTGGTCCATCCGTTCGTGGCGCGGAAGCCCCGCTTGACCTGCCAGGCTTTGGCCGCCTTGACCGTGTCGCCGGTGTATTGGCCGTCGAGGGGGCCGGAGTAGAGGCCCTTCTCCTTGAGCAGGCACTGCAGGGCGCGGACCTTCTTGCCCTTCGCGCCCGGCTTCATGAAGGGAAGTTTCACGAAGCCGACCCGTACGCCGCCGCAGCGGTTCTCAGTCGGGGAAACCGATCCGGTGCCGAGTTCGAGGTAGTTGCGGTCGATGTTGATCCTCGTGCCGCCCCACACCTCATCGTGACCGCCGGTGTACTGCTTCACGCGGCCGCCGGGTCGCCAACCGTTCTCGCGCAGGTACTCCGGCGCGGAGGTGTTGGCGACGTTGTCGTAGCGGGCCAGCCAGATCTGGTCGGGCAGGTTGAACATGCCGGGGCGGTTCACCCGGGCGTCGTCGAGCATCTTGATGCCCGACCCGGCGCTGGAGTAGACCCCGGAGACGTAGTTGAGGGCGCGGATCTTCGCGGTCCAACCGCTGAGGAAGACCAGGGCGGACTCACGGCAATGGGTGTTGCCGAGGTCGAAGCCTTCGAGGTCGTAGAACAGGGTGCTGCGCGGAACGATCCCGAGATTCCCTGCGGCGACGACAGCCTTGCCGGCCTCGGCGACGCCCTGGTTCCAGGCCTTCTGATAGTTGCTCTTCCCGCCGGGCTTGGGGCTGATCTTGAAGTCGTCGTCGTAGCGGGGGAACCGCGGCTGGCACGAGGCCTGGGGCCCCAAGGTGATGGGCAGCAGACGCCACCCCTGGGCCAACTGCTTGCGCACCCAGGTGGCGTCCAGGTTCGACTGGGTGCGGCAGGCCCGGGAGTCACCGGAGATATAGATGCCCACCGCCAGGAACGGCGAGTGCTGCATCCACTTGTTCATGGTCTTCTGGTTCTGGGTCTCGCACTGGTCGAAGCCGTAGCCGGTGATGTTGCCCGGGGTGACCGGGTTCTCGGCGGCGGGCGCGGCGACGGCAGCCAGAGGTGCGGCGGAGGACGCGATCGCGGGAGAGTTCAGGGCAGTCAGCACACCTCCAGCGAGCAGGCTCGTCGCCGCGCAGGCGGCCACCAACCGTCGGGAACGGGGGTGGGCGGCTAATCGGGAGGGCAGGCGGAAAGACATGGTGGAACTCCGGAGGATGTCGTCGGCGGCGGGGGGAAGACCTCGTCGAGGATGAGTCACCTTAACCCCACTAGTCACACAGGTA
>CBDTZB010000429.1:0-3027 GCA_965364795.1 uncultured Nocardioides sp. | reverse complement strand
AGGGGCCAAGGCCATTCAGGCGTTGGAGGAGATCAAGGACCGCGTCGGCTTCCATGAACTTCTCTACGACGACCAGGTGGGGAAGGTGTCAGTCGTGGGCGTCGGCATGCGGTCCCATCCGGGCGTCACCGCCACGTTCTTCGACGCGCTGGCCAAGGCGGAGGTCAATCTGCAGATGATCTCCACATCGGAGATCAGGATCTCGGTGGTGGTCGGCGCTGAGGAAGTTGACCGGGCCGTGCGTGCCGCGCACACCGCCTTTGGTCTGGACGCCACGCAGCAGGCTGTGATCTACGCTGGCACCGGTCGCTGATGCCCGAAATGGCCATGGCCAGTGCGTTGACGGAGAAATGACCAGTTGAACTGATCGACTCGTAACGATTCGGTCTACATTGTGATCTGGGCATGTCCTTCAGTGCACGCATGCCCATATATTTGCGCCATCCCCGCGGACTGTGGCGTCCGCGAAGGTTCGGACAAGAGACCTGCTGGCGCGGCCAGTCGAAACAAAGGAGATTTCATGAGCTTTTCCCTGCACCGTCGAGGATTCCTGAAGGGCGCTCTCGCCGCTGGAGCACTCATCCCCCTGGCCGCATGCGCCGGCGGAGGCGGTGACGCCGAGACCCCCGGTGGCACCGACACGTCGGCTCCGGAAAACACCACCAAGGCCGACCCGAACAACCCCTTCGGCCTCGAAACCCCCTCGGATGTTGACGCAGCCATCTTCAACGGTGGCTACGGCGTTGCCTACGCCGAGTACGCCGCCAAGATGGTGGGGGAGAAGTTCGACGGAGTCACGGTCGAGGTGTCCAAGATCCAGGACGCCACAACCGAGCTCCAGCCCCGCTTCGCCGGTGGCGACCCGCCGGACGTCATCGACAATGCCGGTAAGGGCAAGATCGGTCTCTCGGCCATCATCAGCCAGCTCGAGGACCTCAACGACGTCATCGACTCCGAAAACTACGAGGGCGAGGTCATCCGCGACACCCTCTATGCAGGCTCCCTCGAGCCCGGCACCATCGACGGCAAGCTCGCCGTCATCAACTACGTGCTCACCGTGTACGCCATGTGGTACTCGGCCTCTCTCTTCGAGGAGAACGGCTGGGAGCCGCCCAAGACGTGGGACGATGCCATGGCCCTCGGCGCCAAGGCGAAGGAGAAGGGCCTGTACCTCTTCCTCTGGGGCAACGAGGCTGCTGACTACTTCATGGAGTTGGCCATCACCTCCGCCATCAAGGAGGGCGGCGACGAGGTGCGCCTCGCTCTGGACAACCTGGAGCCGGACTCCTGGAGCAACCCTGCCATTCAGGATGTCTTCATGAAGATGGAGGAGATCGTCAAGGCCGGCTACATCAAGCCCGGCGGCGGCGGCACCCAGTTCACGGCGGCGCAGGCTGCATGGTCGCAGGCACAGGAGGCTTTGCTGTACCCCTCCGGCGCCTGGATCGAGAACGAGATGAAGAGCCAGACTGCGGAAAACTTCAGGATGATGGGCGCTCCGGCACCCACCGTCACCTCCTCCCCCGCGATGCCCTACGAGGCCATCCACTCCGCAGCGGACGAGCCCTACATCGTCCCCAGTCAGGGCAAGAACGTCGCCGGCGGCAAGGAGTTCATGCGCGCCATGCTCTCCAAGGAGGCGGCGACGAACTTCGCAGAGGAGATCCTCTCGCCCACCATCGTCAAGGACACAGTCCCGGATGACGGCTTCGGTTCCACGGCGCTGGTGTCCCAGATCGACATGCTGGGCAACGCGGGTGACGGTGTGTTCACCTGGAAGTTCAACGCCTTCTACGGCATGGGCAACGACACTGTGGTGCTGTGGAACTCCTTCCTCGATGGCCAGCTCACCACCGCCGAGCTGACCACCCGTCTGCAGGAAATCACCGACAGGGTTGCAAACGACGACGCCATCGAGAAGTTCGTGGCCGAGTGATCCTCGGCTCCTAGCCTAGGCACGGGCGGCGAGGGTAGTCCCTCGCCGCCTTACCCTTCCTGACCCACAACCTCGGAGGCCCGATGCAACGTCGCAAGCGGCACCTTTCGTTCGACAAGATCAGCTTCATGGTGGTCTTCCTCGGACTTCCCCTGCTCATCTACTTAGTCCTGGTGATCTACCCGTTCCTTCAGGCGTTTCACCTGTCCCTGACGAACTGGCGTGGCTTCGGCCCCATCTCCGACGCGGACTACATCTGGCTGGACAACTACGTCTATCTGTTCACCAGCAACAAGTTCATGTTGGCGCTCGGGCACAACGCGATGCTGGCTGTGTTCCTTCCCCTGATCACGATCATCTTGTCGTTGGTACTGGCCATCGTCATCACCGTCGGAGGGCACAGCCACGGCAACATCCGCGGCATCAAGGGAGCGAGCTTCTACCGCGTCGTCTCCTTCTTCCCCTACGTCATTCCGGGCATCATCATCGGCCTCATGTGGCGTCTGCTCCTGGATCCCGGCATGGGCCTGATCAACGGTCTTCTGGTGGGCATCGGACTTGACCAGTTCGAGAACTACGCGTGGCTGGGCAAGGAGGAGACCGCCATGCCCGTGTCGATGATGGTCATCGTCTGGGGCTTCGTGGGCTTCTACATGCTGCTGTTCATCGCCGCCATCAAATCCATTCCCTCGGAAATCTATGAGGCTGTGCGCATCGACGGCGCCGGACGCTGGACCACCGCTGTCCGGATCACCATTCCGCTGATCCGCGACAACATCCAGACCGCCTACATCTACATGGGCATCATCGCGCTGGACGCCTTCATCTACATGGTGGCGTTGAACCCCACCGGCGGCCCGAACTACTCCACGCTCGTGATGAGCCAGGAGCTGTTCAACACGGCATTCGGTGGACAGAACATGTGGGGCCGTGGCTCCGCGATGGGCGTCGTCCTCGCACTCGTGACGCTGACCTTCGCGGGTCTCGTGTTCCTCGTCAATCGCCTGACCGGCGGAAAGGATGCGGTGAGTTACTGATGAGCACCCAAGTTCGCGGCACCTCCATGGCTGACCGCAAAGTGACCGTGAGCA
>CBDTZB010000428.1:0-3030 GCA_965364795.1 uncultured Nocardioides sp. | reverse complement strand
CCCCATCGGGCTAGACCGGAAGGTCAGTGACAGAGTCAGTGTCGGCGGGCGGCGACCGGCACGACGAGACCGAACCCGCGCACGGGGCGAGCGGGCAGCCGACGCGTCTCGAACTGGTCAGCGGGCAGGAGGTCCGCCGTCGCCTGATCGATGATGATCCGGTTGCGTCGCGCCACCGCAGTCAGCCGCGCCGCAAGGTTCACAGGGGGTCCGAAGACGTCTCCGAGTCGAGTGGCCACCGACCCGGTGGCCAGTCCCAACCGCACGTCGGGCATCCGTTGGTCGCGTCCGATGACCTTGATGATGTCCTCGGCGGTGTCGTAGGCCGGCACGGGATCGTCGTTCACGAAGAGCACCGAGTCGCCGATGCTCTTGATCACCCGTCCACGGTGTGCAGCCACGACGTCGGCGCAGCGGGATTCGAAGACCTCGACCATGTCTCCGATCCGGTCACGGGTCATCTCGTTGGACAGGGCGGTGAAACCCACGATGTCAGCGAACCCGATGCTGACCTCGCTGGTCAGAAGCTCCTCATCAGCCGCCCCCAGCACCTCGATCCGGGCAACTGCCGCAGCAAGGTGCCGCCGCCACGCGTAGATGAGCAACTCATGGAACGGCGCTTCGAGCCCGCTGTTCAGTTGCTTCGCAAGGTCCAGCCGATTGGGACCTGCGGGGTTCTCAGCCACCATCCGCTCCACTCGAGTGACGATCTCGCCGACCTCCCAGTCGGCCAGCCGGGCCATGGTCTGTCCCATCGCCCGTGTCACGTTGACGGCGGTGTCGAAGTCGAGCAACCCGCTGTCCACGGTTTGCACGAGGGTCGAGAGCGCGTTGAGGTCACTATCGGTGAAGGCTCTCTCGGTGTCGTGCTCGGGGAAGCCGAGCGCCCGCCACAGCCGCCGGGTCTCCGCCAGCGTCACCCCGGCCTCTGCCGCCACCTCCGCTGCCGTGTGCGACATCGCCTCTCCCAGGATGGACCGGGAGAGGGATTCGCTGGGAAGGTCAGTGTCCTTCATCGAGATTGGACGCCCCACCGTGAAGTTCGTGAAGCAGGACGTTCAGCTTGCGCTGGGTTTCTTCGACGCGCGGAATGTCGTGCAGGAACACCTGCCCGTGCGTGCTGGCGTCACTGATGACCAGGGTGCCGCAGCCGAGCATCCGATCGATCAGGCCGAGTTCGTAGGCAACGTCACTGATGCGACTGAGCGGGATGTCGTGCCCACGACGGGTGATGATCCCGTTGCGAGTGATCAGGCGTCGGTTGGTGAAGGCGTACGACGCGGTCAACCACTCCAGGAAGGGCCAGATCGAGAACCACACCATGCCCACTGCCAGGACACCCCAGATGATCAACATGGCCGTGCCGTTGTCGATCCGAGTCTGGGCGAAGACGCCGATGGCCAACAGGACCAACAACACCAAGAAGGGGCCGATGAGTGCTTTGGGATGGGTGCGGGTGTTGACCACGAGATGTTCGCCGTCGTTGAGCACCTTCGGTGAGATCGCCACGGATTGATCATCTCACCGATCGCGGTCGCTTGGTCGCACGTGGACCACGTCGCCAGCGCCGACCCGGTGCTCGGTCCCCTCAGCGGAGCCGGCGGGGCCGTCTGCGCTGCGAACGATCAGGGCTCCTTCAGAGTCGATGCCGACGCCCAGGCCGGTGAGCACCGAGCCGTCGGGTAGGTCGACCCGGACGTGTTGCCCGACCGTGACGCAGGCCCGCGCATAGTCCGCAGCCAGTTGTTGCGCAGCGGACTCCCCGCCAGCTTCCCAGTGGCTGTAGCTCCTCAGGAGTGCGACAAGAAGGTCGACCAGCAGGTCCGTGCGGTCCGGGGTGGCACCACTCGACGAGGACTCCAGGGACAGGGCAGTGGCGGTGTCAACCGGCAACTCTTCCGACGCCAGATGCGTGTTCAGTCCAACGCCCACCACAGCGGCCGGCCCCTGCGGCGTGTCGATCCGCTCGACGAGAATCCCTGCCACCTTCCGCCCTTCGATGAGGACGTCATTGGGCCACTTGAGGCTGGACCGATAGCCAGCACCCTTCAACACGTCGTCCACGGCGTACCCCACCAGGAGGGGCAACCAGGACCATCGGTCCGCCGACACGGTGGGCCGAAGAAGGAGCGAGAAGGTCAAACCGGAGCCAGCGGGAGCCGACCATTGACGATCCAAACGCCCACGACCCGCTGTCTGATGCTCGGCCACGATCGCCAGGCCCTCGGCGGCGCCGGCGATAGCGCGCTGGGTCAACAGGGCGTTCGTCGAGGCGGTTTCGGTAACCACCTCCGCCACCAGATCCGGCATTTCGGCCATAGCCGTCCGAAGTCGGTCGTTGTCGAGGGGTGGGCGCAGGGTCGGGTCCGGGTTCACGGGCACTAGATTGTCCTACGAACGCTTAGGAGGCCACCACCAGTGACGGCAGCGAGTATCCCCGAGGGCACCGAAGTCCCCTCGGACATCGACATCCACACGACCGCCGGCAAGCTCGCCGACCTCGACCGACGCATCGACGAGGCCGTGCACGCGGGCTCGGCGAAGGCGATCGAGAAGCAGCACGCCAAGGGTCGTCAGACCGCGCGCGAGCGGATCGAGCAGCTCTTCGACGACGGCACGTTCGTCGAGCTCGACGAGTTGGCCCGCCACCGCGCCACGTCCTTCGGACTCCAGGAGCGGCGCCCCTACGGCGACGGTGTCATCACCGGCTACGGCGAGATCGACGGCCGGCAGGTGTGCGTCTTCAGCCAGGACTTCACGGTCTTCGGTGGCTCTCTCGGTGAGGTCTACGGCGAGAAGATCACCAAGGTGATGGACCTCGCGATCAAGACCGGTTGCCCCATCATCGGGATCAACGAGGGCGCTGGCGCCCGCATCCAGGAGGGCGTTGTCTCTCTGGGTCTGTACGGCGAGATCTTCAAGCGCAACGTGCACGCGTCGGGGGTCATCCCGCAGATCTCCATGATCATGGGCTCCTGCGCCGGCGGGCACGTCTACTCCCCCGCCGTCACCGACTTCACGATCATGGTC
>CBDTZB010000427.1:0-3049 GCA_965364795.1 uncultured Nocardioides sp. | reverse complement strand
GGTCTGACGGCGATCCCGGCCATCGTCCGTCAGACTGAGGACGAGGACATGCTCCGCGATGCCCTCCTCGAGAACCTGCACCGCGCTCAACTCAACCCGCTCGAGGAGGCGGCCGCCTACGGTCAACTTCTTGAAGACTTCGGCTGCACCCACGAGGAATTGGCGTCCCGTATCGGTCGCTCGCGGCCCCAGATCAGCAACACCCTGCGTCTGCTGCGTCTCTCTCCGGCCGTTCAACGACGGGTTGCCGCTGGTGTTCTGTCAGCCGGTCATGCCCGGGCGCTCCTCGCCGTCGATAACGCTGATATCCAGGACCGACTGGCGCAACGCATTGTTGCCGAGGGCATCTCGGTGCGCGGCATCGAGGAAATCGTTGCGGTAGGCGGCATAGAGGGCGACGACGCTGCGCGTACCAAGCGCCGCAAGCCCACGGCACCCGGCCTGGCTGACCTGGCCGAGCGGCTTTCGGACCGGCTCGAGACCCGGGTGAAGGTGGAACTAGGGCAACGCAAGGGCAAGGTCACCATCGAGTTCGCGTCGCTGGACGATCTGAGGCGAATCGTCGACGTGATCGACCCGCGCAACCGAACCGATAGGCCGATCTAGCCATTAAGCGTTATGCCTCTTTGTCGACAAAGAGGCATAACTACTTAGATTCGTTGGCCTTGGCCTGACGAGCTGCTCTCTTGGCTGCTCGTTGACGCTTCTCCTCTGCGTCGAGACGCGCGGCCTCCTCCAAGGAGGGGGCGGACCCACCATGTCGGGCTGGCACCCACCAGGCACCGGGAGGCTGCTCCTCCGCCGGATACTCAGCAATTGCTTCTTCCAGCAGCGCGGACATCCGCGCCTTGAGCTCTGCGGTCTCTGCGACCGGATCAGCACCTGTGGGGTACAAAGGCTCACCGACCTTGATGAGGATGGTCTTTCCGCGGGAGAAGTCCTTGGGGTGATCCTTGGTCATCATCCGCTGTGTTCCCCACAGGATGACTGGCACCACAGGGACACCGGCCTCAGCAGCGATGCGCACCGCACCGGTCTTAAACTCCTTGAGCTCCATGGCCCGGGAGATGGTGGCCTCAGGGAAGATCCCGACCGCTTCGCCCTTCTTCAGGTAGTCCACGGCGGTGGCGAACGAGGCCAGCCCCGCACCACGATCGACCTCAATGTGGTGCAGCGACCGCATGAGCGGACCACCGAACTTGTTGTCGAAGATCTCCCGCTTGGCCATGAACCGCACCAGACGACCCGACGGGTTCGCGGCCAGCCCGCCATAAACGAAGTCGACGTAGCCAATGTGGTTTACCGCGAGCATCACGCCACCCTTGCGCGGCACGTGTTCGGTACCGCTCAACTTGAACGTCTGACCGAGCGCCCGAAAGAGGGTCTTGGCCGTCAAGATGATCGGTGGGTAGGTGAGGTCGAGCATCTGTTCTCCTCGGGCGCGGCGTACACGGGTGCTGGTTCGGGCAGCCTACGTCCTTGTGCCCGGACCAGCGCCGCCTAACGCTGGGTGGCGAGGAAGTCGGAGATACGACCGATGGCTTCGGTGAGCATGTCCACGTCCGGCAGGGTGACCAGGCGGAAGTGGTCGGGTTTGGGCCAGTTGAATCCGGAGCCGTGCGTGACGAGCAGCTTCTTGGCTCTTAGTAGCTCGATCACGAAGGCCTGGTCGTCCTCGATGGGGTAGACGTCAGGATCGAGCCGTGGGAAGCAGTACAACGCACCCTGCGGCTTCACTGACGTCACGCCGGGAATCTCGTTGAGAAGTCGGTGAGCGAGCATGCTCTGCTCGTAGAAGCGTCCACCGGGCCCGATGAACTCCTCGATCGACTGATAGCCGCCCAGAGCGGTCTGGATGGCGTGCTGGGCGGGGACGTTGGAGCACATCCGCATGTTCGCCACCAGCGTGAGGCCCTCGAGGAAGTCCTGAGCCAACTCCTTGGGACCGGAGATCATCACCCAGCCCGCTCGATAGCCGCAGACGCGATAGGCCTTGGACAGGCCACTGAAGGTCAGGCAGAGGACGTCCGAGCCGGCTTCCTTCGCCGCGTGGTGGTGTACGGCGTCGTCGAAGATGATCTTCTCGTAGATCTCGTCAGCAAAGACCACTAGCTCGTGGCGGCGCGCGATGTCGATGAGCCCGGCCACGACTTCCTTGCTGTAGACCGCTCCGGTGGGGTTGTTCGGGTTGATGATGACCAGGGCCTGGGTCTGTTCGGTGATCTTGGCTTCGATGTCGGCCAGATCAGGGTTCCACCCGTTGGTCTCGTCGCATAGGTAGTGCACGGGGACGCCCCCGGACAGCGTGACGGCGCCTGTCCACAGCGGATAGTCCGGCGCAGGGATCAGGATCTCGTTGCCGTCGTCGATGAAGGCCTGCAGCACCATCGAGATCAACTCCGAGACGCCGTTGCCGATGAAGACGTCCTCGACCTCGACGTCGCGCAGCCCGCACTGTTGGTAGTACTGCGCCACCGCTGTGCGCGCGGAGTAAATGCCGCGGGAGTCGCTGTAGCCCTGCGCCTCGGCGAGGTGGTGGCGTACGTCGGCCAGAATCGCTTCCGGCGCCTCAAACCCGAAGGGGGCGGGGTTGCCGATGTTGAGCTTCAGGATCCGGTGCCCTTCCGCCTCCAACCGCTGGGCTTCGACAAGGATGGGTCCACGAACGTCGTAACGGACGTTGAGGAGCTTCCGGCTCTGACGGATCTGGCGCACCCCCACATCCTCGCAGGTCCATGGGTCCTCACGCCTGTGGGTTTGTCTCCGAGACGACGACGGCCGCATCCCCGCGGGTGTGCGGGGATGCGGCCGTGGTCTCGACAAGCTCGACCAGCAGGTGAGCTCGACCAGCAGGTGAGCTCGACCAGTAGGTCAGATCAGCCCAGGAAGTCTGCAAGCTCCTTGAGCATCGCAGCCTTAGGCTTGGCGCCCACGATGCTGCGGACGACCTCGCCGCCCTGGTAGACGTTGATGGTCGGGATGCCGGTGACGCGGTACGACGCGGGCGTGACGGGGTTGTCATCGACGTTCATCTTCAAGAACGTCACCT
>CBDTZB010000426.1:0-3050 GCA_965364795.1 uncultured Nocardioides sp. | reverse complement strand
CCACGCCGTACTCCTTCTCCGCCTCACGGGACGGATCGTTAAAGGATGCCGAACGTGGCAGAGACTAGCAGCGCTGAGGGCCGACGCAGCATCGCGTGGCTCCGCACGAGACAGCCACCTGTTGCGGGTCACGTGCACCGACTCGTCCGCTTCAGCGGGGTCGCTTGACGCCGCGCTGGGCGGGCGCGGTCCACGGGTCTTCAGGCCAGGGGTGTTTGGGGTACCGACCCCGCATCTCAGCGCGAACGCTCGGGTAGGCGGAGTCCCAGAACGACGCGAGGTCAGCGGTGACGGCCAGCGGCCGACGAGCCGGCGAGAGTAGGTGCAGCAGGAGCGGGACCCTGCCGTCCGCCAGACGCGGGGTCTGCCTCCAACCGAAGGCCTCCTGCAACTTCACCGCCAACACGGGCTGATCGGGTTCATAGTCCACCTGAACCGATGAGCCGCTCGGAACGGTGAGTCGCTCGGGTGCCAGCTCGTCGAGGCGGCCGGCCTCCGGCCAGGGCAGCAGGCGCCGCAGCGCGGTGAGGACGTCGATGCGCCGAAGGTCACTGGTGCCCCGGATCTTGGTGAGTTCAGGACCCAACCACCCATCAACGTCGTCCAGGAGCGCCTCGTCGCTCACCGAGGGCCAGGGGCCCCCCAGCGCGCGATGCAGGAACGCCATCCGGTGGCGCAGCGACCTACTGGACTCTTTCCAGGGCAGCACCTGGAGCCCCTCTCGGCGAAGGCCCTCTCGGACCGCACCTCCGACCAGGAGTGGATCTGGTGAAGCCAGCGTGGTGGACGCCAGTTCGATGGCGCCCAGGCGGGTGACTCGACGAGCGACCACCCGACCGTCCTTCCACCGCACCTCCTCGGCCTCCGACCATCGGGCTGCCGCGGCCTCCTGAGCGAGGTCCTCGTCCAGGGGCGCCGCGGACCTGATCAGCGCCTCAGTGGCGCCCGCTCGTCGATCGACGTCTGCGACCGCCAGCCATTCGATCCCGGCGAGCGATGACTCGCCACGAGGCAGCGCGGCACCCGTCCCGCCGACCATGAGGTACGTCGTCCCGCCCGGTCGCAACCGCGCGATGCGGTCCGGGTGGACCTGGGCGACCACCGCCCCGACGGCCAGGTCGTCGGTCAGGTCTCCAGCCGGATGAGGGTCCCTCCTCGTGGAATCGCCGGTGGTGAGCGCCTTGCGCAAACGGTCCTTGGCGCTGCGCCAACGGGCCGCTTCAGGGGCGCCCCGACGCTGGCTGCGCAGTGCCGCGACCAGGTCGGCCCCTGGTGCTCGGATGTCCTCAGCGAGGAGGGCGATGACCTCGGCGGCTCGTGCGCCCCCTGCTATCCGGGCTCCGTCGAGCAGACCGCGCGCCAACCGCGGGTCCACCGGCAGCGCAGCCATCGACCGACCACGGGAGGTGAGAGCCCCTGCTGCGTCTACCGCTCCGAGATCGCGGAGCGCGGCTGCGGCCAGGTCCATCGCGACCTGCGGCGGCTGGTCCAGCAACGCGAGATCGGAGCCGTCGGGGGTGCCCCACAACGCCAACTCCAGAGCAAACGCGGTGAGATCCGCCGTACCGATCTCCGGAGCGGGGTGGGCCTCGAGGTGTGCGTGCTCAGCCTCGGACCAGCACCGGTAGACGGCACCGGGACCCTCACGCCCCGCGCGGCCGCCGCGCTGCTCGGCCGACGCCCGGCTGACGCGCACCGTCACCAACCCCGCCAGACCCCGGCGGTGGTCAGTACGTGGTTCCCGGGACATCCCGGCGTCCACCACGGTGCGCACTCCCGGCACCGTGAGCGACGACTCGGCCACAGCCGTGGAAACCACGACCCGACGTCGCTCACTGCGAGCAAGGGTTCGGTCCTGTTGGGCGGCCGGAAGTCGCCCGTGCAACGGATGGACGTCCAGGTCGGACCCGGTCAGGTGCCCCAGTCGACGGACCACGCCGTCCACCTCAGCCACCCCCGGGCAGAACACCAAGATGTCCCCGGTCTGCTGAGCCAGGGCTTTCGCCACGGTGGCTGCGACATGGTCCAGGAACCGGGGGGTGACCCCTCGCTCATCCATCCGCTTGACCCCGGTCGGCACTGGTGACCAGTGTTGGGTGACCGGGTGCAGCGCCCCGGGCACATCGATCACCGGCACCCCACCGAGGGCCGCAGCCGTTCGATCGGCCTCCACGGTGGCGGACATGGCCACCAGGATCAGGTCCTCGCGCAGCGCACCGCGTACGTCGACGAGGAGGGCCAGGGTCAGGTCGCTGTCGAGCTGACGCTCATGCACCTCGTCGAGCACGACCGCATCGATCCCCGGCAGGTCGGGATCGCGTTGGATTCTTCTCAGAAGCAGGCCGGTGGTGACGAACTCGATCCGCGTCAACGGACCGACCTGTCGATCTCCCCTGACGGAGTATCCGACGCTCTGTCCTACCGGCTCCCCCAACAACTCTGCGAGCCGTCGAGCGGCAGCCCGTGCAGCGATACGACGGGGCTGCGTCACGATCACGCGGGCATCGGTGCCCACCAGGTCGGCCACCGCCGGCGGCACCATCGTGGTCTTGCCCGACCCCGGGGGCGACTGAAGAACCGCAGATCGGTGGTGGCGAAGAGCTGACACGAGGTCGTCGAGGCCACCGGCAACCGGAAGATCCGGCGGCGCGGCCAGCAGTCGCGCGATCGGGTCGGTGCTCACTCCCCGACGAGCACCCCGTCAAGCACGGTGGGACGGCCACCGAAGACGGTGGCGCGAACGGTGGCGCCGAGGGTGCGGCCGTGCCAGGGATTGTTCCGGGACAGCGAGACCGACGCATCACGGTCAACGGTCAACCGGGCCGCGGGGTCGATCAAGGTGAGGTTGGCTGGTGCACCGACCACCAGGCCCTGACCCTGGCCGGCGAGTCCAGCGATCTGCGCCGGACGGCTCGACATCACGCGGGCGACGTCAGCCCACTCCATCCGCCCGGACTCGACCATCACGGAGGCGACGACGGACAGCGCCGTCTCCAAACCGAGCATCCCGAAGGCCGCGTCGACGAAGGCGTGCTCCTTGTCGTGGCGGG
>CBDTZB010000425.1:0-3051 GCA_965364795.1 uncultured Nocardioides sp. | reverse complement strand
GACCCCACTACCGAGACGGTGCTGGCCACCTCCGAAGTCGGAGTCCTGCGCAGCGAGGACCAGGGGGAAACCTTTGAGGTCGCCCAGGGCGCTCCCACGCTCCTCCTCATCGACTGGTCGGCTGAGGGTGTGCTGGCTGGCATCGACCCAGCTGGCCAGGTTTTCGTCGCCACCGACGTCGACACGTGGGCACCCGGCGCCACCATCGACCGACCTCAAGCGATGACCATCACTTCCGACGGCACCATTTACGTCGCCACCGAGAAGGCCCTGTTGCGCAGCGACGACACCGGCGACTCGTTCGACTCCGTCGTGGAATGGTGAGCGACCACTACTGAGGGGTGCGGGTCCGCCTGGCAACGAGCAAACCGCCGAGAGTGAGGATCACCAGCGCCACCACCGAGACCACGAACGGCCACGATCCCGGGTGGGTGCCGTACGCGCCAAGGGCGACGAAGGAGACCGTGCCGGGCAGGATGCCCAGCGTCGTACCGATGGCGTAGTCCCGGGTGCGGACCGAGGTCAGACCGGCGATGTAGTTGATGGCGGTGAACGGCAGCACAGGGATCAGTCGGATCACGACGACCGCGAGGACCCCCCGTCGGCTCAGCAAGGCATCCACCCGTTCGACCCGTTGGCCGGTGATCCGCTCCACCCCGTCGCGCCCCAACACCCGGCTGAGGGCGAAGGCGGCAGCGGCCCCTAGAAGAGCGGCGGCCATGACCACCGTGACGCCCCAGGTCAGCCCGAACAGGACGCCCGCAATACCGGAGAAAACGTTCTTGGGCAGCGGTAATAGCGTCAACAGCGCGTAGATGCCGATGAACGCGACCGGGGCCCAGAGCCCGGCGTCATCGACCTGCTGACGGATTTCCTCGGACTCGGGAACGCCCACCACGGCAGCCGCCACCCCCGCCGACACGAGAAGCGTCGCGAGGATGATCAGGCCCGGCACTCCTGGCCTCAGGGACCTTTCACCAGACGGTGAATCACCGGTCAAGTAGGTCCACCCGAGCGGGCCACGGGTTGCTCCGGCACCCCTGCAACCCCAGCGTCTGTTGCAGCATCACCGGGGACAACGCACCCGGCTCTGGGCACGTCACGTGGCCGTTGCCCAGAGCATGGCCAACCTCGTGGTTGATCAGGTAGCGGCGGTAGCCGGCGAGATCGGAGCCGTAGGACTCGGCCCCATTCACCCACCGGTAGGCGTTGATGACCACGTTCTCACCGTTGCGGCATGACACCCGGCCGCGGGTCAGCAAGGGGGCGCACAGTCGATCGGTGGTCTCTGGGGTGACCAGAACGATCCGCAGGTCGGCCTCGCCGTTGGTCATCGCCAGTTGGGTGGTGTCACCAGCCACCCAGCCACGGGGATCGGCGAGGGTGCGGCGGACCACCCCGACGAAGCCCGACATCTTGATCGGCAGATTGTCCTCGATCTCGATCGCGTAGGTACGCACGGCGCCGGGCGTCTCAGCGTCAACCGTTGCCCGGTCGAAAGATCCCGACCCATTCTCAGGGACCCGGACCGGCTTCGGCTTGGGCTTGGGCTTTGGCGACGTCACCGCTGTCGCGGGAGAGGTAGACGGGGAGGGGGAAGGATTGGCCGGCGAGGTTGCCGTCTCACTGGCCGTCTCACTGGCCGTCTCACTGGCCGTCTCACTGGGGGCAGCCACAGCGGGTGGCTGGGACGAGTCGGCGGCACCCGGCCCGGCCTCGGCCAACATCCCACCGATCAGCGCCGCCACTGCGACAGCCACTGCTGCTCCGAGCAGCGCTGTCCGGCCCCGTTGCGTCGACAGCTTCGACGTGCGGGGAGCGCGGTGTAGACCGTGAGGTTGCAGACTCCTACTCACTCTGAGGTCGCCTCACGTCGCTGCATGGAGCCCATTGTTCCCGATTCACGACGCTCAGCCAATCGTCGGGCAGTAGTGGACCACGATGGCCATCACCGCGGGTGTCATGGCCACCGCGACCGGGAGCGCCAACAGCACACAGGCGGCGGCGATGACTCCCCATCGTTCGCGGGAGGTGACCGGTTCGGCCGGCTGAGAGAGACGGCGTACGCGGCTCAGCGCCGCCGTCCCCGCGCCCATCGCCCCGATCGGCATTCCGCCACGGGCCAGCAGTACGACGGCTCGAGCCAGGTCGGATCTGTGGCCCTGGTCCCCGGCGTCGTCGGCGTGCATCTCGACGAGCTCGGCCACGCGCTGGGGGAGCTCCTTCGTTCCAAGACGTCCGCACAGGGCGTTGGCCAGCGCCTTCGCCACCAGGCCGGCCAGATGATGGTGAGACCGGAGATGAGCTCGCTCATGGGCGAGGACCTGCCGTAGTTCGGTCTCAGACAACACACCAAGAGCGCCCTGGGTGACCACGATCTGATGGCGCCTACCCGGCAGGCAGTACGCCGCCGGCGTGGAGTGGTCCAGAACCATCACGTCGGGCTCGGGGTGATGACTCGCAACGACACTCAACAGATCCGCATGGCGCGACCGGCTGCGACGATCGACGAGGAGGTCGCCCAACAGAGTGTGGGAGAACCGCAGGAGCAGTACCACCGCGAGTCCGGCCCCCAGGACGGCGGCAACCCCTCCGCCCGGCGTTGCGTAGTGCTCGCGCACCGCGACCGAGCAAGCGTTGAATAACTCGGTCAGACCGTTGCTGGTCGGAAGCTTCGGGATCGCGAGCGCCAATCCGGCCAGGACGAGCGAGAGGAACGCCGTAGTCCCGACGGCCAACCAGGCGAGAATGCCCAGCGCTGGTTCTCGGATGGGCCACGAGGCCGACTGCAAAATCTTCGTGCCGCCGACCCCGACCACGAAAGCGAGGGCCACGAGCGCGAGGGGCGCCATCACGTCGACGCCTGGTCGAGGAACTGGCGTAACTCAGCCACTTCGTCCGGCGACATCTGCTCAACGAAACGCATCAGAGTGGAGCCCCGGTCGGTCGCCTGAGAGAGCACACCGGTCATCAACTCGGCCGTGTAAGCCTCCCGCGACCTCGTCGGGCGATAGAGGTAGGCCCGCCCGCTCTTCTCCCGCATCACCAACC
>CBDTZB010000424.1:0-3054 GCA_965364795.1 uncultured Nocardioides sp. | reverse complement strand
GAGCTGAAAGCTGCCATCGAGACCGTGGCCGCCGACTCTGAAGCCCGAGCCCTCGTCGTCACTGGAGCCGGAAAGGCGTTCTGCGCCGGCGCTGACCTGGCGGACCTCTTCGGCGATCTGGACCGACCCGTCGAGGTGCTGCGCGACCACCTGATGAAGGTCTACGGATCTTTCCTCGGCCTGCGCGACCTGACCATTCCCACCGTGGCCGCCGTGCAGGGAGCGGCTGTCGGGGCTGGCCTGAACATCGCACTCGCCTGCGACGTCATCGTGGCTGGACCTCGTGCCGGGTTCGGACCCACGTTCTCCCAGATCGGCCTGCACCCCGGCGGCGGCTGCACGTGGATGCTCACCCAACGCATCGGCGCGGCCAACACGACCGCGGCTCTGTATGCCGGCGAGATCATTGACGCCGACTCCGCGCTGCGCCTCGGTCTCGCACAGGAAATCAACAACGACCCCGCCACCCGCGCCGCCGAGATGGCCGCCACGTGGTCGACACGGCAACCGAAGCTGATGGCCGACATCAAGCACTCGGTGCGGATCGCGACAACATCCGATCCGAGCACCAGCTTGGACTTCGAAGCGCTCGCCCAGGCCGAGTCGCTGTCCAGCGAGCAGTTCCGCACCTTCGCGGCCCGCTTCCGCTGAGGGTCCCCGACCCCCTGAGTGTGACGTTTCGGGGGTCGATCTGGCCATTTCGCCCCCAGAACGTCACACTCAGCGGGTTCCTAAACCGCGTGGTGGGCGTCGGAGACAGCGCGGGCCTCATCGCGCAGAGCCTGGATGACGAGTCGCACCGACGGGCGCTCGAACCGGTCGGGTCGCAGCACGGCCGAGATGTCGCGCGTGGCGCGGATCCCCACGAGCGGGCGGGTGACCAGACCATTGCCGCGGTCGCGGGTCGTGAAGCGCGGCAGAATCGCGATCCCGTGACCGGCGGCGACCAGTGCCTCCACGATCCCGTTGTCGGAGATCCGCTGGACAATGTTCGCTGGCTCTCCGGTCGCGGCAACCACCCGCCCCAGCACCTGGTCGAACGGATCGTTGTGCGGAACTCCGATCCAGTCCTCGCCGACCACGTCCTTGGGCGACACGCTCGCCTTCCGTGCCAGCGGGTGGTCCTCGGGCAACGCCACGTCCAATGGTTCGCTCATGAGCGGCACGACGTGCAGGCCGCGTTCAATCCAGTCCGCGGCGCCGATCGGTGAGTCCGCCAGGACAAGATCGTGGTCGGGCACGAGGTCGGCGAACTCGACCACGTGTCCCAGGACGTCCGAAATCTCCAGTTCGACCTCGGGAACGGCCCTCATCCGGGTCAGCAGGCCCGGGAGCAGCATCTCGCCACCGGTCTGGAAGGTAGCGATCCGCACCCGACCTCCGGGCCGCTGCATGTAGTCGAGCCACTTGCCTTCGGCCCTTTCAACCGCCACCGCGATCTCGACCGCGGCCTCGGCCAGCGCCCAGCCGGCCGCCGTCAACGTGACGCCGCGACCGGCAGGCTCGATGAGGGTGAATCCGGCCTCTTTTTCCAGCACTTTCAGCTGCTGGGACACCGCCGACGGAGTGATCTGCATCGCATCGGCAACGGCCCCCACCGTGCCGCGCTCCGACAATTCCCTGAGAAGCCCGAGTCTACGCACATCCATGTAGCAACACTACACGTTACATGTAGTTAAGTTCGCTTGTGCTTGATAGTTCGACGTGGAGATACTAGGGGTACACCAACAACCCGCCCCCTGAAGGAGGCCACCATGATCGTCATCGCCATCGCCGCCACGACCCTCACTGTGATCGGAGCCGTCCAGACGGCTCGCCTGGTTACCACCGACGGTTTCGGACGGATCCCGACCCGCAAGGTTTGATCCTCGGCGTACACTTGGATCCAGACCGGCCATCCTCCCCCCGAGATGGCCGGTCTTTCCATGTCCCGGGCGGACGCGCACCTCAGGCTGACTAGCGTGGTGCCGTGACTGTCATCGGCTTCGACCTGGATATGACCCTGATCGACTCGCGACCCGGCATCGCCGCCACCCTGCGCCGCATCGCCGAAGAGTCCGGGCACGTCATCGACGTCGACCTTGCGACCTCGCGACTCGGTCCCCCCCTGGGCTGGGAGCTGGCCCACTGGATGCCCGAGGACCAGGTCGACCACTGGGCCGACCGGTATCGCGAGCTCTATCCCGACACCGCGATCGCCAGCGTCGAAGCACTGCCCGGCGCCCATGCCGCCGTCCAGGCTGCCAACTCGCAGGGGCGTTCGCTGGTCGTCTCGGCCAAGCACGCCCCCAACGTTCAACTGCATGTCGACCATCTCGGCCTCGAGGTCGGCGACGTCTTCGGAGGGGCGTGGCGCGAACAGAAGGCAGAAGTCCTGGTCGCGAACGCAGCGGCCATGTACGTCGGCGACCACGAGCACGACATGGTCGCGGCCCGGATCGCGGGCGTCCTGGGGGTGGGCCTCACCACCGGCGGCACCTCGGCCGAGGCGCTGCGTGAGGCCGGTGCCGACGTGGTCATCTCCTCGCTGCTGGAGTTCGACCAAGCGTTGGCGTACCTGCCCTGACCTGCGGGTGTGTCGAGGCAGACACGACAAATAGTGCCCCACAACTTGTCTTTCGAAGATCGACGGCGGATACTTAAGTTACTGACCAGTAGCGGCCAGTCGCTTCCTGAATTCCCCCCACCCTCAGTTTCTGTACTGACGCGAAGGATCGTTGGCATGAGCCACTTCAAGAGCAATCTGCGTGACATCGAGTTCAACTTGTTCGAACTCTTCAACCGCCAGGACATCCTCGGCCAGGGCCCGTTCGCCGAGATCGACACCGAGACCGCCAAGAGCATCCTCGTCGAGGTCGACCGCCTGGCCCGTGAGGACCTCGCTCCGTCGTTCGACGAGTCCGACCGCAACCCGCCGGTCTACGACCCGGCCGCCAAGACCGTCACCATGAACCCCGCGTTCGCCAAGAGCTACCAGGCCTGGATGGACTCGGAGTGGTGGCGCCTGCAACTGCCCGAGGAACTCGGCGGCCAGCCGTCACCCAGCTCACTGGT
>CBDTZB010000423.1:0-3079 GCA_965364795.1 uncultured Nocardioides sp. | reverse complement strand
CGAGGCTCGGTCCGTGTACAACGCGATGCACGACCGCAGACCCCTGGCCGTGGTCCACTGCGTCGATTCTGCGGATGTGATGGCGACGATCGCCGCTTCGGTCGACGGAGGACTGGATCTGGCCGTGCGGGGCGGCGGGCACAGCGTTCCGGGCTTCGGCACCGTCGACGACGGCATCGTCATCGACCTGTCGGGGATGCGGGGGGTCACCGTGGACCCGGTCGAGCGCACGGCACGGGTCGGGGGCGGAGCCACCTGGGGTGACGTCGACCACGCCACCTACCCGTTCGGCCTGGCCGCTCCGGGCGGGATCATCTCGACGACCGGCGTGGGCGGCCTGACCCTCGGCGGAGGAATCGGCTACCTGACGCGCGGGCTCGGCTTGTCCATCGACAACCTGCTCTCCGCCGATGTCGTGCTCGCCGATGGTCGCCAGATGACCGCCAGCGACGATCAGAACCAGGACCTCTTCTGGGCACTGCGCGGCGGGGGCGGCAACTTCGGCGTCGTGACGAGCTTCGAGTTCCGACTCCATGACGTGGGTGACATCGTCGGCGGCCCGATGTTCTATGAGGTCGAAGATGCCGCGACGGTGATGGCCTTCTACCGCGACTTCATCCAGACGGCTCCCGAGCAACTCGGCTGCTTCTTCGCATGGCAGATCGCACCACCCTTGCCGTTCGTGCCCGAGGACCGCGTCGGCGACCTCTTCTGCGCCATGATCACCTGTTGGAACGGCCCTCACGATGAGGCCGATGCCGTGCTGCAGCCGTTCCACGAGGTTGCCGAGATCAAGGCGTCCCACGTTGGACCGGCCCCGTTTCCGGCGCTCAACAGCGCATTCGACGGCCTGGTTCCGAAGGGTCTCCAGCACTACTGGAAGGCCGATTTCGTGTCCGAGTTGACCGATGAGGCGATCAGCGCCCACGTCGAACACGGCAAGAAGACGCCGTGCGTCAACTCGACGATGCACCTCTACTCGATCAACGGAGCAGCCCAGCGAGTGGGAGCGAACGACACTGCGTTCGGCCATCGAGACAAAACGTTCGCCCCGGTCATCGCCGGCATGTGGCCAGACCCAGCAGACAACGGGGCCAACACGAAATGGGTGAAGGACTACTACGCCGCCATCCACCCGTACTCGGGAACCGACGGCGGTTACATCAACTTCATGTCAGAAGATGACGGCGATCGGGTGCCGGAAAACTACGGCGTCAACTACCAACGCCTCGCGACGGTGAAGGCCGAGTACGACCCGGAAAACGTGTTCCACATCAACCAGAACATCAAGCCAGCGTGATCCGCCACCTGGAGAACCGGTGGGCGCAGAGGGACTCGAACCCCCGACATCTGCCTAGTAAGGGCGATGGCGACCTGCCAAGAGCACGCCCGAATCGGCGTTTGTGCAGGTCAGCGTGCTGTTTGGTATTGGCGGGTGTCGGCCCGTACCAGCCGGTTTGCAGGCTCCCGCGGGTTTTCCGCGGGGCGCGAGACGGGGCTAGGCGCGCACCTCGAACGGCACCGCTACCGCGGCTGCGGCCTCGCGCAGAAGCGCGGTGTCCACCGTTACCGTGATCGCGGCCCCGAGCAGGATCGCCGCGCCAATGGCCTCGGCGCTGAGGAAGTTGAGAGGGCCGGACACCGGCAGGGCCTGGATCACCGGTACCACAACTCGAAGGCTGAGCAGGCCGATCTCCTCGGGCAGCACGTTCAGGCTGGCCAGGACCCGCTGCCGCTCGGATTCGCTGAGCGCCTGGAATGCTCCCGAGAGGCTGCCGGTGCCTGAGCCCGCCGACACCGCCCGGGCAAGGCGGTAGTACCACGAGCCGGTCGTGAAGACCTCGCCGCCAGCCAACGCCGCGGACAGCTCTGCATCAGCGGTGCCGCTGAGAAGGTCCAGAAGGAGTCGGTCGTCGACCAGGTGCACGCCGAGGCGCTACTGATCGGCGAGTTCTGGATCGTCGACGACGACCTCGGCCAGCGCCCGTTCGTAGCCACCGCCGCGCTTCCACTCCGCCAAGATCTCACGGGCCTCGTCGGTGAAGGCCGACTTGAACGTCCCCACCTTCCGGGGGCGGAGCTCACCCATCTCCTCAGCGAGAGCTCGGCAGCGAGCGACGACCTCCGCCAGATCTGGACTCAACGTCGGCTGCGCAGTCATGCGCTCGAGGGTACCCCGGCTCCCGCACGTACGGGTGTCACGCATCAAGGAGCGCAGCCTCACAGGCCGCCGCGCTCGCTTCGGCGGAACTCGAACCCCGACATCTGCATTGTACGGCGATGCCGACTTGCGGAGAGCACATCCAGATTTGCGTTTGCGCAGGTCAGCGTGGCGTTCTGTGTTGGCGGATGTCGGCCCCTACCACCAGATTCGCAAGTCCTCGCGGGTGTTCCGCGGGCATCCGGCCGGGTCGCTTCAAGGTGCGCGATGGGGGGTCAACGGCGGAACCCTGCATGACGCCAAGGGTGTAGCTGAAACACCAGAAACGCAACGACCTGCAATGCGAACGTCCCTACGGTGGGCCGAGCACGACGTCGAAACGGTCGGGCGGCATCACGGTGCCGAAGTAGTGGTCCTCGGCTGCCGACCAGCGTGACTCCCAGTCGGCCCGGTACGCCTCACCCTCTCGCTCGAGCAGCTGCCTGCGACGCACGATGCGAGGAACGTCCAAGAGCACCCGCAGATCGAGCAGGTCGTGCAGCTCGGGCCGGCAGCTGTAGGCACCCTCCAGCACGACGACCGGTGCCGCCCGAGCGGAGACAGGCTCTAGTGCGAGTGGTAGGTCGTCGCTGTCCCAGTCCTCCGCTTCCCAATCGAACTCTTGCCACTCGGCCACGCCACGCTTGCGAAGCTGCTTGAGAACGTCACGCTGGCGACGCCAGTCGATGACCCGGTCCGCCCTATCGACCACCGACTGGCGATCCCAAGACTCGGCGCTACCCCCGGCATAGAACTGATCACCTTCGATCACGGTCACAGAGCCTGCGTTGCGGCCCGACCCGCTGAAGAGGATGGAGACCGCCGCGGCCAGGGTCGACTTGCCGCCGCCGCCACGGCCGTCGATCCCGACGAACAACG
>CBDTZB010000422.1:0-3087 GCA_965364795.1 uncultured Nocardioides sp. | reverse complement strand
GAGATCGCGTGCGCGTCGTCGGAGACGTCAGCGGCACCGAGGGCACCCTGGCCCGTGTGGTTGAGGTGGAGACCCGCACCACCACGCTTCGCCGCACCGCCGATGACGACGACCCCGTTGAGCGGGTGATCGTCTCCAACGCCGAACAACTGGTCATCGTGACCGCTCTGGCCAACCCCGAACCGCGTCCGCGTCTGATCGACCGTGCCCTGGTGGCGGCCTACGACGCGGGGATGGCTCCCCTGCTCTGCCTGACGAAGTCGGATCTGGCCGATCCCGAAACCCTTCTGTCGACGTACCGCTCCCTGGGGGTGCCGTGGGTGGTGACCCACATGGGCGGAGACGTCAGCGAGGTGCGCGCTGCGCTCGCCGGTCGCACCAGTGTCCTGGTCGGGCACAGTGGCGTCGGCAAGTCCACGCTGGTCAACGCTCTGGTTCCTGACGCGCACCGTGCGATCGGTCACGTCAACGTCAACACGGGCCGCGGGCGGCATACCTCAACGTCGGCCCTGATGTTGGCGCTACCGAAAGGCGAGGACGGTGATGCCGTGTCGGGGTGGATCATCGACACCCCCGGCATCCGCTCCTTCGGCCTGGCCCACGTCCAACCGGACCAACTGATCGGGGCCTTCCCCGACCTCCTGGAGATGACCGCTGACTGCCCTCGCGGGTGCACCCATGGGGAGCAAGAACCGGAGTGCGGACTGGACGTCGCGGTCGCCTCACACGGCGGTGACGCAGACCGCGTCACCTCGTTCCGGCGCCTCCTCGCCGCCCGCTCACACACCGACTACTGACGCGGACCGCATCCGGCTCGGAGCGGGGGCTCTACGCTGGCAGGGTGCCGACCGACTACACCGACGATCTCCGCCTGGCTCACCTATTGGCCGACGACGCGGATTCACTGACGACCACGCGCTTCAAGGCGCTCGATCTGCACGTGATGAGCAAGCCGGACCTGACTCCTGTCACCGACGCCGATGAGGCTGTCGAGGAGGCCATCCGGCGCACCCTGTCCCGGGTTCGCTCGCGAGATGCGATCACCGGTGAGGAGCAGGGCACCACCGGCAACAGTCAACGCCGCTGGATCATCGACCCCATCGACGGCACCAAGAACTTTGTCCGCGGCGTTCCGGTGTGGGCGACGCTGATCTCACTCGCCGTGGACGACGAGGTTGTGCTGGGCGTCGTCTCCGCCCCCCAGCTGAACCGACGGTGGTGGGCCTCCACGGGCACCGGGGCGTGGACCGGCCGTTCCCTGCACAAGGCCACGCGCTGCCAGGTGTCCGACGTCCGCCGCCTCGAAGACGCCTCGTTGTCCTACGCGTCGTTAACGGGCTGGGATGAGCGCGGCCGTCTCGAGGACTTCTGGGCGCTGATGCGCCGGTGCTGGCGGACCCGGGCGTACGGCGACTTCTGGTCCTACATGCTGCTGGCCGAGGGTGCCGTCGATCTGGCCGCCGAGCCCGAACTCGAGGTCTACGACATGGCGGCCCTCGACATCATCGTGCGTGAGGCCGGCGGCCGCTTCACGTCTCTGGATGGCACCGACGGACCCTGGGGCGGGAACGCGATTGCCTCGAACTCTCATCTGCACGAGGCGGCCCTGTCTTTCCTGGGCACCTCGTCGGGCACGGACCACGACCCCGATTGGCCCACCTCGTCGGGGGCGACCGTTTCCGACCTCAGCAGCCGGCGTATCCGGGCGACCGAGGCCGAAGAGAACGACCCGAACACCTTCGATTCCTGAACACCTCTGGTGTCTTGCGTCACACCTCTCTAGCATCGACGTATGCGTATCGGAGAAGTTCTCAAAGCCAAGTCATCCAACGGCATCGACGGGATCGTCACGATCGCGCCGACAGCCGGGGTCAAGGACCTGCTGGCCGCTATGGCCGAGAACAATGTCGGCGCCCTGATTGTCAGCAGCGACGGCACGACCCTCACGGGCATCGTGAGCGAGCGTGACGTCGTACGGCGCCTGCACAGCGACGGCACTGTCATCAACAACACCGTCGAAGCGATCATGACCGCAGAGGTCGAGACCTGCACCTCGGAGACTCTGCTCGATGAGCTGATGAGCGTGATGACCTCCCGTCGCATCCGGCACGTCCCCGTCGTCGACGACGGCGTACTCACCGGCATCATCAGCATCGGCGACGTCGTCAAGCACAAGATGAGTCAACTGGAGTTCGAACGCGACCAGCTCGACCACTACGTCAACCAGACCTGACCCCTCCAGGATCGCTTCGCGGTAGGTCGTAGGGTTCTGCCATGGACAAACCAGAGATCGACTTCCCCGACTTCGACCCGCCCGCCGACCTCGTCGTCACCGACCTCACCGAAGGTGAAGGCGACGTGGCGGCCTCAGGCAACACCGTTTCGGTGCACTACGTGGGCGTGGCCCACTCGACCGGCGAGGAGTTTGACGCCTCCTATAACCGCGGCACCCCGCTGCAGTTCCGCCTGGGCATCGGCCAGGTCATCCAAGGCTGGGACACCGGCGTGCAGGGGATGAAGGTCGGCGGTCGACGCCAGTTGGTCATCCCACCCCACCTCGGTTACGGCGACCGCGGAGCCGGTGGCGTGATCAAGCCCGGCGAGACCCTCATTTTCGTGGTCGACCTACTCGGGATCAGCTGACCTACCAGGGCAGGTTGTCGCCGCCCTCTCCACCGACCTTCGCGGACTGGGCGGCGACCGACACGACGTCACCCTCCTTGAGTTGGCAGCCTCGGCGGGTCTCGGTGACCCCGTTGACACGCACCACTCCACCGGACAGCAACTGCTTGGCCTCGGAGCCGGACTCCACGAGGTTGGCCAGCTTCAAGAACTGGCCCAGCTTGATGGATTCGTCGCTGATCGGCACTGACATCGGTTCGCTCACGCTGGCCATGCTCCCACCCGCCGACCGGGGCGCAAATTGCGGAGGGTCCTAGCCGACCAGTACCGCCACCAGATGGATCAGTACGCCGACGAGACCGCCCACGATCGTGCCGTTGATCCGGATGAACTGCAGGTCACGTCCGACGTGGAGCTCAATCCGATCGGCAGCCTCCTTGCCGTCCCAGGCCTCAATGGTGTGGC
>CBDTZB010000421.1:0-3094 GCA_965364795.1 uncultured Nocardioides sp. | reverse complement strand
CTCCGCTCCGCTCCGAAGGTGAGATTGTTGTGCCCCTGAAGTCCCTCCGCACGTCCGCACTCGTGGCCGCGACCGGCTTGATGCTTGCCGGTCTCGTGGCCTGCAGCGATCAGGCTGCCCCCGAGGGTCAGATCCCCGATGACGCTCTGTCGAACTTCGATGCGGTATCGATCACCGGCGAACTCGGCTCGGAGCCTGAGGTGGAGTGGAAGGGCCAGATGGCGGCGGATGATCTGAAGTCCGAGGTCATCATCGAAGGGGACGGACCGGAACTCGCAGCCGGAGACGAAGTCATCATCAACTACTTCGTCGGCAACGGCTTCAGCCAGCGCACGACGTACACCTCCTACGCCGACGAGCCCAGTGGGCAGCTGCTTACCCTCAGCGATGACTTCAGCCCGATCTTCGTCGAGGCCCTCAAAGGCCAGAAGATCGGCTCCCGCGTGGCGGTGGTCGGGTCAGCCGAGGCGTCCTTCGGCGAGGGCGGGAACCCCGAGCTCGGCGTCGGCAACGAGGACAGCGTGCTGCTGGTGATGGACCTGTCTAGCGGGGTACTCGAGAAGGCGGCTGGCAAGAAGTCTCCGGCCAAGCCCTGGGTGCCTGGTCTGTTCCAGAAGAAGGGCGTTCCGACCAAATTCGGCTTTAGCAAGACCTCCACGCCCACCGGCAAACTGCGGGTCTCCCAGTTGATCACCGGCGAGGGTCCCGTGGTGAAGAAGGGCGACCTCATCGTCGTCAACTACCTGGGCCAGACCTATCAGGGCGACAAGCCCTTCGATGAGTCTTACACCAAGCAGGCCGCCTCGTTCGGCATCGGCATCGGCGCCGTAGTCAAGGGCTGGGACAAGGCGCTGGTCGGAAAGACCGTGGGGAGCCGCGTGATCCTCTCGATCCCGCCCAAACTCGGCTACGGCGCGGCCGGGAACGAACGGGCCGGGATCAAGGGCACCGACACGATCTTCTTCATCATCGACATCCTCGGCGCGGGCTAAGCAATCAGTAGCGCAGCCTCCATGGCCACGGTCAAGAGCGAACGACTGCTCAACCTGCTGATCATGCTCCTAGTGCAACGACACTTCGTGCCCAAGGCGCAGATTCGGTCGATCCTCTATGCCGATCTTAAGAGCGACGATGCGTTCGAGAAGAAGTTTGAGCGCGACAAGGACGAACTGCGGGGCCTTGGAGTGCCCATCGAGGTCGGCCAGATGGACCCGTACTTCGATGACGAGCCGGGCTACCGGATTCGCGCCGACCAGTTCGCCCTGCCGCAGATCGATCTGACCGACGACGAGGCGGCCGTGGTCGGTCTTGCGTCCCGCGTGTGGGAGCAAGCCACGCTGGCTCAGGCGACCACCGAGGCGGTCCGCAAGTTGTCCGCCTCCGGGATCGATGTGGACCTTGCGGCCCTCGATATCGCTCAGCCCCGGCTGAGCGCCGAAGAGCCCGCGTTCGAAGCTTTCTGGGGCGCGATCGCCGAACGGACGCCGCTCACCTTCGAATACCTACGTTCCGGTACTCAGCGATCAACCACGCGCCACCTGCAGCCCTATGGCATCACCCGGTATGCGGGCCGCTGGTACGCCGTCGGGTTCGACAGCGACCGTGAAGCCCAGCGCGTCTTCCGGCTCTCCCGCATCCAGGGGGAGGCCCGCAAAGACGGCCGACCCGGCTCCTATGAGATTCCGCCGGACCTGGACCTCAGTGCGGTCACCCGCCGGCTCGCTCCAGCGCCGGATCGGATGACAGCGATGACACTGGTTCGCCGTGGCTCGGCCTGGCCGCTTCGCCGGGACGCCGAGACCGCGGGCTCGATCGAGAAGGATGTGGCCGGACCGGACACGTTGACTGCCTGGGACCGCCTGACGCTCGAGCGAGGGGCCGCGGGGTTGGCCGACGAGGTGCTGTCCTACGGCACCTCTGTGGTGGTCGAGGCCCCCAAGGAGCTGCGCGATACCGTCGTTTCCCGGTTGAGGCAGGTGCTCGAGTGACCGGCTATGTCGCGGGCCCCGCTGGCGCCCTGGGCCAGGTTTCACGTCTCCTCACCTTGGTCCCCCTACTCCACGTGACCGGGGGAATGCGCCTCAACGAGGCCGCCGCCGCGGTGGGGGTCACCCCGCAGCAGGTCCTGAAGGACCTCAAGGTGTTGTTCCTGTGCGGTCTTCCCGGGGGGTTCCCCGATGAGTTGATCGACGTCAACATCGATGCGCTCGAGACCGAAGACGGCGAGATGGTGCCCGACGGATTGATCCGTATCGACAACGCCGACTACCTCTCACGTCCGCTGCGGCTGACGCCCACCGAGGCCATGGCCATGATCGTGGCGCTACGGGCGTTGGGCAACGACGCGACCCCGCACACCAAGGAGATCGTGGATCGCGCCGTCGCCAAGATCGAGGCCGCCGTTGCCTTGGCCCCCGGGGGCACCCGGATCGACCCCGGCACCGACGCCGCGGATCCGGCCCACGAAGAACTCGCCGGCCGGCTACGGAGCGCCACCCAAGAACGGCGCCAGGTACGACTGTCCTACTACGTGCCGGCGCGCGACGAGACCTCCCAGCGGGTGGTCGACCCCCACGGGGTGGTGACCGCTGGGCCCCTCACCTACCTCGACGCCTGGTGCCATCAGGCTCAAGACGTACGGCTGTTCCGGTTGGATCGCGTCACCGGCGCCGAAGTGCTCGACACCCCGGTGTCGGGAGCGCCACGGGCCCCACGGGACCTGTCCAGTGGACCCCTGGTGGACGCTCCGGAGGGATCCACTGTGCGGATCAAACTCGCCGCGCCCGCCACCTGGGTGGTGGAGTACTTCCCGGTCGAGGTCGTACGGCGTCACCGCAACGGCTCGGTCGAAGTGACCATGGTCGTCGCCGACCAACGCTGGCTCACCCGATTCCTGCTGCGGTTGGCGCCCCACGCCTCGGTGGTGTCCCCTGATCACCATCAGGCGGACTTCCGGGCCGCTGCGGCAGCCACTCTGCGCCTGTACGACCGTGGCACGCGTACGATGAACTCAACCGACTCCCAGACGTGAGGCACGCTATGACTAACCCGATGATCACCATGCCAGGCGGCGCTGAGTGGTTGGTGATTCTGC
>CBDTZB010000420.1:0-3094 GCA_965364795.1 uncultured Nocardioides sp. | reverse complement strand
ACACTGTTGCGCTGGTGGGCAACCGTTCGGCGGTCGGCGAGCAGTACGTCGAGCTGCAACCACGCACCGACGACGGCCCCTACCTCGAGGACAACTCCGAAATCCAGGTGGCCAACACCCGGATCCCCATTCAGACCGACGAGTTGCTCACTAACCTGTCGAACACCATCTCGTCGGTCGACATCGACGCCCTGCGGACCACGGTCACCGAACTCGGTGCCGCCTTCGACGGCACGGGTCGCGACCTGCAGCGCATCATCGACACCGGCAACTCCTTCCTGGCCGAGGCTGACGCCAACTTCGACACCCAGGTCCGGTTGATCAAGAACACCAACGTCGTGCTCAGTGGTCAGATCGCCTCGGAGAGCGGTCTGCGGACCTTCGCCAATCAACTCTCGCTGTTCAGCGGTTCGCTGGTGAACTCCGACGGAGACCTGCGTCGGGTCATCGACTCCGGCTCCGGAGCAGCGAACCAGTTGCGGACCTTCCTCGAGCAGAACCAGGTCGAACTCGGATCCTTGATCAACAACCTGATCACGACCGGCGAGATCATCGTGGAGAACATCCCCGGCATCCAGCAGACCCTGGTGATCTACCCCTACGTGGTCGAAGGCGGCTTCACGGTGGTCAGCAAGAGCCCCGATACCGGTCTCTTCGACGCCCACTTCGGCATGATCATCACCGAGGAGCCGATCTGCTCGGAGGGATACATCACCCGCGAGCAGCGACGCGACCCGGAGTCCGACCGTGGGAACGCTCCCATGGCAGAAGGCGCCGGCTGCACGGAACCCGCGGCCATGAGCAACGCCCGAGGACCCCAGAACCTGCCTCGCACCGCACCCGTAGCGGCCTCGTTCGACCCCGCAACCGGCAAGGTCACCTGGGGTGACACCATCAAGGCCTCGCAGAAGCCGATCGACCAGGTAGCACCCGAAACCCTTGGAGAGGAGTCGTGGAAGTGGCTGTTCCTTCAGCCCCTGACCAACGGTCAGGAGTAGACAGCGGCCCCGACACGACGGTCCCCATCACGCCTTCACGGGTCCGGCGCGGCATCGCGCTCGGGCTAACGACGCTTGCGGTGATCTGCGTCCTCACGATCGCCTTCGTGTTCGCGACCCAAACCGATGCGCCCGGGCGGTCGCTGGGTGACCGCGCTCAAGCCCTCTTCCAAGGCGACAGCGACCTCGAAGCGGAGCGCAAAGAGGTGCTCGCGCTGGGCCAGCAGTTCATGCTCCGGGTGAACACCTACGGCCCCGGTGACCTCGACGAGAACGACCAGATGCCGGCTTATCGGGATCGGGTTTCCGACGTCATCACCCCGAAGTTCAAGGTCTCCTTCGAGCAGGGGGTAGAGGCCGCTGAGCAGAGCGTGGCGCAGGCCGGTGTGGGTCGTACCGCAAAGGTCTTCGGCGCCGGCGTCTCCACGATCGACGCCGATTCGGCGCGGGTCCTGGTAGGCGGATCCTTCACCGTTTCCTACCCGAATTCGCAGGCCGAAGGGGCTGAGCGGGTCGAGGTTGAGCCATCGCCGTTCCGCGTCGAGGTCAGCCTGGTCAAGGTGGACGGGGAATGGCTGGTCGACGACTTCACCCCCATCACCGGACTGCCCGAGAGCGGTGCCCCCAGCGTGCCCGAGGACGGGGCCACCGACCCCGACACGACGCAGCCCGAGGCTCCGGTTGAACCCGAGGCCACCGACCCTGCGCCCACCGACAAGGGAGACGGACAGTGACCCCGAGTTGGTACGACATCCTCGACCTCGATCCCAGCGCCGACGAGGAGCAGATCCGACAGGCCTGGCGTTCCTCCATCGCCGATCTGGATCCGAGCGATCGGCGATTCAGGGTGTGCAACGAAGCCGCCGAAGTGCTGCTCGACGCGGACCGCCGGCGAGCGTACGACGCGAATCTGGCTGCTGAAGCTGCTGAAGCTGCTGAAGCTGCCGAGAATGCCGAGGAACCGGGGGACTCGGACGTTGCTGCTGTGCACGACGACGAACCCCTCGCCGAACCACTCGCCGAATCGGTCGTCGAGGAGGATGCCGCGACGAAGGTCGCTCCGGTTTCGCTGGCCAAGGACTCCGCAGATGGCGACTCCACCGCAGACTCAGAGAAGGACACGAGCGAGGCGACGTCCCCGACGGGTGGCCCCAGCGTTCTGGTGTTGGCCCTGATTTCGCTGTTGACGCTCGCGCTCCTTGTCGTCACCGTCGTGGTGGTGCTCGCGCAGATGCGGGCAGCGAAGGTCGAGGAAGCAGCCAAGCGAGGTCTCGCTGCGGCTGAGCAGGCCATCGTGCCGGTGTTGTCCTACGACTACCGCCAGATGGATCAGTCCAAGGCTGCGGCCGAGAGCTTTTTGACTCCCTCGTTCGGCAAGGAGTACGACAAACTCTTTGCGCAGCTGAAGATCAACGCTCCGGAGACCGAGACGGTCGTGACCACTGAGGTCGTGGCGTCGGGCATCGTCAGCGTTGAGGCCGATGAAGTGCTGGCCTTCGTCTTTATCAACCGGCCGACGCAGAAGCAGGACACCGAACCTCGGATCTACCGCGACCAGGTGACGGTGAAGATGAAGCGAGTCGACGACGAGTGGCTGATCGACGAACTCATCACGGCGAACCCGCCCTCCTAAGTCGCCGCGGTGACATCCATCGGCCAGGGGCCTTGACCGGATCCCCGCGGGGGAGCAGGATCAGGGCACTGCTCGAATTCTTCAGCGTTTTTTGCGGGGTTGTTGGCGGTGCGCCTTGCCGCGCCGTGGAATTGGGTATACGCTAGCGCATTGCGCCTGCCCTCAAATGCTCTCAGCCTGCCCGGTGGCTGATGATGTGGTCGGTGGGTCGCCCCGAAGAGCTCATCGTCAGAGCTCATCGTCGAAGGACAACTCTTGGCCGCGCGCAGCACCCCCATTTCCAAGGCGAACCGTCGTTCGTTCGCAAAGATCAAGGAGCCTCTCGAGGTTCCACAACTCCTCTCCCTCCAGACCGACAGTTTCGACTGGCTGGTCGGCAACGAGGAATGGCAGGCCGTCGTCAAGCGACGCCAGGACAACGGCGAGGACGTCTCGACCAAGTCCGGCCTGACCGAGATCTTCG
>CBDTZB010000419.1:0-3107 GCA_965364795.1 uncultured Nocardioides sp. | reverse complement strand
AAGTTGTCCGAAATGCCGGGTGAGCCGATCGACATCGTGCGGGGCGCTCCTGAGGGTGAGACTGGGTTGAACAGGTGGGCAGGCAGCATCTTCCACGGCTGGTTCAGCCGTTGATACCGGTCGATATCGGTCGATCCTGGGGGAAGGACCACCAGCCTACGCGACCGGTGAGCCCGATCATGGCAGTCGCCACCGACAGCGCGAGGTAGGGCCTCCCATACCTCCAGGCCGGCTCAGTGCGGGTCGTCGACAGGACCCTCAAGAGTCCCCAAACTGGCCAAGCTCTCGCTGATGATCAGGTCCATGATCCGCTGCACGCGCTCTCCACCGAGCGCCGGCGCTCGACGGGCCACCGCTTCGGCGATCTCTCGCTCACGCCTAGCATCTCGTCCCGCCGAGGTCTTATGTGGCTGAACAGCCCGGGTAAGGGCGACTCGGCGCGCCAGGAGATCGCCTAGCTGGTCATCAACCTCATCGATGCAACGGCGCAGGAAAACCATCGGGTCGGCGCCAGTCCAGGCCATCCTCAGGTCGGGCTCGTTCTCCGGGTTCGCTGACCCGTCGGTCTCCTCAAGGTCGAGCAGACCGTGGGCCCGGTAGAACGCACGAGCCTTAGCGTTTGAAACGAAGACCCATAGGCAGAAGCCGGCGGAACGACGGAGCTTGGCTACATCCAGCAGTGCGGATCCGATGCCGCCGCCCTGAGCGTCCGGCTCGACGTACAGGCCTTCCAGCCAGTCGCCATCTAGTACGAGCTGGCCCAGTAGCCGGTCGCCTGACTCGGCCACCCACACCTCCCGCAGGCTCAGATCCCAGGCGTGGAAGTGCCCCAGCACGCCTTCAACCGAGTGCTGGCTCGGGGGCATTTGTGGCACAGCGGCAGCCCGCACGCGCACGAACTGTTCAGCCATGGCGGGGAGGTCATCCCGCCCGCCTGGGCGGAGGGTGAACTCCTCAGTTGGCATCTCGAATGACCTCGAGCGCATGGGCGAGGTCCTCGGGGTACGACGATTCGTACTCCACGTAGGCGCCGGTGTCCGGGTGCTCGAAACCCAGGCGTACAGCGTGCAGCCACTGCCGCTCAAGACCGAGTCTGCGCGACAGGGTCGGGTCGGCGCCGTAGGTCAGGTCTCCCACGCAGGGGTGCTTCAACGCCGACATGTGCACTCGAATCTGGTGGGTGCGTCCGGTCTCGAGGCGCACCTCCAGCAGGCTGGCATAGCGGTGCGCTTCCAGCGTCTCGTAGTGCGTCACGCTGGCCCGGCCACCGTCGAGGACAGCGAACTTGTAGTCCGCCCCCGGGTGGCGGGCGATCGGAGCGTCGATGGTGCCTTCGTGCGGGTCAGGGTGTCCCTGGACCAGCGCGTGATAGGTCTTGGTGACCGTGCGGTTACGGAAGGCGTTCTTCAGCACGGAGTAGGCGTGTTCACCCTTGCAGATCACCATCACCCCGGACGTGCCCACGTCGAGGCGCTGAACAATGCCCTGTCGTTCGGAGGCGCCGCTGCTGGCGATCTTGAATCCGGCACCAGCAAGGTGACCCACCACCGTCTGCCCCTTCCATCCCGGTGAGGGATGGACGGCGACGCCGACCGGCTTATCGATCACCACGATCGAGTCGTCATCGTGAATGATCTTGATGCCCGCGACGATCTCCGGGACCACGACGAGTGGGTCGCGCTCAACCGGAATAGTGACCTCGATCTGGGCCCCGGGCAGCACTCGCTCACTCTTGCTGACGGTCGCGGCATCGACTTGGACAAGCCCACGCGCAATCAGGTCAGCGGCGCGGGTCCTCGACAGGCCGAACATCTGGGCCATCGCCGCGTCCACACGCTCGCCGGCCAGCCCTTCGGGGACATGGAGACTGCGGTGCTCAACCGTTCCTAGTTCGCTCACGATGTGGTCTCCGCGTCTGGCGACGAGTCGCCGGTTCGTTCTGGGTCGCGGGTGCCGTCGAGGCGAATGCCCCTGAAGGCCTGCAGGAGGATCAATCCCGCTCCCACGTTGATACAGATGTCCGCCACGTTGAAGATCGGCCAGTTGGGCAACATCAGGAAGTCGATCACTTCACCCCGAAACGGGCCCGGGGCTCGAAACATCCGGTCGGTCAGGTTTCCGGCGATGCCCGCGAGGAGGAAACCCAGCGCCAGGGCCCAAGCCACGCTACCGATCCGACGGCTGAACCACACGACGGCACACGTTGCCACGATCGCAATCCCGGTGATGACCACGGTGTACTCGACGCCAGCGTTGAACGCTGCACCCGGGTTGCGAGCCAGCCTCAACGTGAGGAAGTCTCCGACCACCGAGACGTCACCGCGCCCGGACAGCCGATCGGCGGCCACGATCTTGGTCGTCACATCGACGGCGTACATGACGGCGGCGACTGCGGCGAACAGCAGTCGGAGGCGCATCACGCCCGGAGCGCCCGACGAGATCCGCTCTAGCGACGTTCTTCCCGCTGCTTGCATGACATGCACAGTGTCGCACGCGGGAAGGCCATCAACCGCATCTTGCCAATGGCATGCCCGCAGGATTCGCAGACCCCATAGCTGCCGTCGTCGATGCGGGTCAGAGCCCGATCGATCTGGGCCACCTTGTCCCGTTCGTTGGCCAGCACCGTCAGCTCATAGTCACGCTCAAAACTCGTGGCGCCCATGTCAGCCTGATCATGCCCAGCACCATCTCCGGCATCGCGCATGAGGCCATCGAGTTCCCGTTCTTGGGAGGTCACGATCTCGCTGGCGTGAGCCCGGTCCTTGTTCAGCTCGCGCAACACCTCGGCGAGCTCCGCCTTCGTCCAGTTGTCCTCGTCCTCCTTGACGAGCAGGGCGCTGATCGCGGCCTTCTTGGCGGGCGAGGCCTTTTTCACCGGAGCGGACTTCGTCGCGGGGGCGGTCTCCTTGGCAGCGGGCGCGGCCTTCTTCGCGGGAGCGGCCTTCTTCGCGGGAGCGGCCTTCTTCGCAGCAGGCGCAGTCTGCTTCACGGGAGCGGCCTTCTTGGCAGCAGGCGCAGTCTGCTTCACGGGAGCAGCCTTCTTCGCAGCAGGCGCAGCCTTCTTCGCAGCAGGCGCAGCCTTCTTCGCGGGAGCAGCCTTCTTCGCA
>CBDTZB010000418.1:0-3107 GCA_965364795.1 uncultured Nocardioides sp. | reverse complement strand
CCTCGCGACCCAGTCCGCCGCTAGAGACCAGAACAAGACGGTCGACCCGTTCGGGGAAGAGGTAGAAGAACTGCATCGCGATCCCGCCCCCGAGCGAGTGCCCGACGAGGGTGACGCGCTCGATCTCGAGGTGGTCGAGTAGATCGCGCAGGGTCGCGGCGTGGGCGCTGAGCGAGTAGTCGCCCACCGGCTTGGCCGAGTCGCCGTGACCGAAGAGGTCTGGGACCACCACCCGGTGGTCGTCATCCATCTTGTCGACCAGGCGTAACCACTGCTTCTGTGACCCAAGGATGCCGTGGATGAACAGCACGGCGGGACCCTCGCCACTGTCGACGTAGGACAGGTCGTGGCCGTGGAGCACGAGCTTGATCGGGGTGGTGCGGGGCATGGGGGGCCTTTTGCTGTGTGATGGGCGGTCCACCACGGTAGCGCCCCCGTCCCCGGTCACGTTATCGCCTGAAGAAGTACGCCTTCCTCGGCAGGAACGTCGGTCGGCCGCGTTCGCCGATCTCCACCCGCAGGATCGCCTGATGGCTAGCCTCCCCGGCGACCGCGGATTGATTGGCGACCAGGACGCTGGTGCCGTCGAAGGTCATGTTGGAAGGGTTGTCGAAGGGGACTGGTGATCCGTTCTCCCCGCTGAACGGCACCCTGGGGAACCGGTCGATCTCGACACCCCGGGAGGTCAGCTCCACGAGTTGATTGGTGGCTCCGACGTTGGCCAGGTAGATGTGTCCCGAGCGACCGATGCCGAAACCATCGGGGAGGTCGGTGGACGCGGAGGTCCACAACACCTTCAGCTGACCCGGGGCGCCTCGAGGACGCACGGGCAGGCTGTAGAGGTAGCCCTTGGTGGGGTCGGCCGGGCCCACGCCCGTGGTCTGCTGGCTGATCAGAAGGTCGCGTTTGCTCGAACCCCGCCGGAACCCGATCCCGGTGGTGCCGAACCCGCCGACGCCTTGCAACGCAGGGGAGGCGAACCAGCGCTTGACCTTGCCGTTGCGCTTGACCTTCCAGATCACGCCACGGGCGTAGTCGGTCACGTAGAGCGCCTTCTTCGGGCCCCAGGTCGCGTAGTTCGGCACCGAGCCGGCGGGGAGCCGCGCAATCGTGCGGAAACGTCCGGTGTCGATGTCGAGGGTCATCACCGCCCGACGCGAGGTCTCCAAGAGAATCAGTTTGCCGTCGCTGGTCTGATTGGCGACCTGGACGCCATGGGAGCCGTTGCGGATCTGGTTCGGCACCCGCCAGGACCGCAGCAGTTGTCCGCCGTTGGTCCATTCGCGGACCTTCGACCTCGCCGTCGAGTCGGAGTTGACGTAGGTGCCGGCGTACACCCGGTTGTTGCGATGCTTCATGACGTACGCCGGGTAGCCCGGTGAGCCCACGAGCGAGAAGACCGAGGTGGTCCACTTCGGTGGTGCGGCCGGGGGCGCCGCGGCGGGCGCGGTCCCCATCGGAAGCACGAGGGCGCAGACGAGGCCGGCGGCCAGCGTCAGGACGCGGGTCCTCATCGGAGCCGGTCCAGAACCTCGGTGGCGGCCCGTTTCCCGGATCGCACCGCGCCGTCCATGTAGCCCGACCAGTAGGTCGCAGTCTCGGTGCCTGACCAGTGCACGCGGCCGTGGGGCCGGCGGATGGCGGGACCAAAACGCACCATCGAACTGTTTCCGGTGTGGATCGCCGTGGGCCCTCCTTGGGTCCAGCGTTCCTGGGTCCAGTCCTGTTCGGTGTACTCGATCGGGCGCAGAGCCTTCTCGCCGAACATCTCGGCGAAGCCGGCGAGGACCTCGCGTCGACGCTGGTCGACCGAGAGTCGACCGACGCGTTGCCAGGTGCTGCCACCCACGAAGGCGAGCAGGACGCCCGGGGTGCCGTTGGGAGGGGAGTTATCGAACACCGCGCGGGTCGCACCGGCGTCGCTGATGCCGAACCCGTTGAGCCCGTCCTCGCGCCAGAAAGGCTTGTCGTAGACGGCGTCGCACTTCATCAGTTGGCCCATCTCGAGGCTCTTCATCAGACGACGACGCTTCGTGGGCAGTTGGGGGTACCAGTCGATGTCGAGCACCAACGGGGGAGGAGCGGCGACGATGACGCGTTTGGCGCGCACCACGCCTCGACGGGTGTGCACGATCGCTCGGCCGTTGCGTTGGACGATCTTTCGCACCGGCGCCCGGAGCGCCACGATGTCCCCGAGCTGACGGGCCATCCGGAGCGGGATGAGCTGGGAGCCCCCGATGAAGCGGCGTTCTTGGGCGCCGTTGGCGGTCTCGGAGTTGCGGGCGAAGGTGCCGGGCGTGCGCTCGTTGCCGGAGCAGGCGACGTACCAGAGGGTGAAGAGGAAGGAGATCTCGTCGGGGTCGGCACCGAAGCCGGGCTGGGACCAGGCCTTGATGAGATTGGCGACCCCTCGGGCGTTGACCGAGTTCCGGCGGATGAAGTCGCCCAAGGTCATGGCGTCCCACTCCCGCGCCCGCGGGTGGGTCCAGGGCGCGTCGACCGGTATTTCGGCGGCGTAGGTGTCGATCATCTGAAGCAGGATGCCGGCATCGGGGAGGATCGTGGGGTCGGGCGGAACGGTGCCGGAGTACTCCTGGCGGCCGGTGGTGGAGGAGATGTAGACGCTGCGGCCGGTGTTGTACTCGAGGAAGGTCTTGACCTTCAGGTTCCGGGCCAGCGCAGCAATGTGTTGCTGGGTGGGCCCGATGAAGGCGCCGCCCGCCTCAATGGTGCCGCCGGAGTCGAGGCGGTGGTTCAACACTCGACCGCCGACTCGATTGCGCGCCTCGACCAGGAGGACCGAGTGGCCGCGTCGCGCGACCTTGCGGGCGGCGACCAGACCAGCGATCCCGGCCCCGACCACGACAACGTCGACCTCGCGGGGGAGTGACCCCTGCAAGCCGCGAGGTCCCTTCCCTGCGGCGTCAGCGGCCAGTTCGGCCCAGGCTCCGGAACCGAGGGCGACACCCCCCAGCGCAGCGCCCCCCAACAGTCCGCGGCGGGAGAGGTCCCCCAAGAGGTGTGGGTGGAGATCGGTCATTGGGAGCCCCCAGGAGTCAATAAACGTGAACGTGTGTCAGGTTTCCGTTGCGTACTCTACGCTCGCT
>CBDTZB010000417.1:0-3113 GCA_965364795.1 uncultured Nocardioides sp. | reverse complement strand
TGACCCGCCAGGCCACCCCGCCGGATGGAGCCGCCGAGATCGCCGCTCACCAGTTGGCCATGACGATCTGGGGCTTCCTGGCGTTCGTGCTCGATGCGATCGCGATCGCCGCCCAGGCCATCACCGGTCGGTATCTGGGGGCGGGCGACGCCGCCTCGGCTCGCGCAGTCACCCGCCGAATGGTGCAGTGGGGCGTGGGCGCAGGTGTCGTAACCGGACTCGTCCTCGCCGGGTCCGGACCGTTCCTGGGACCGTTGTTCACCCGGGATCCGGTGGTCCTCGAGCTTCTCGTTCCCGTGCTCTTGGTCGCGGCGTTGGCGCAACCGATCGCCGGCATCGTCTTCGTTCTTGACGGGGTGCTGATCGGTGCCGGGGACGGCGTCTTCCTGGCCTGGGCGGGAGCGGCCGTGCTGGTCGTCTACACCCCCCTCGTGCTGTGGGTGGGCAACGCGGGTACCGGCCTAGTCGGTGTCTGGGTGGTCTTCGTCAGCGTCTTCATGGGCGGTCGGTTCGTCACCCTGCTGGCTCGGGAGCGCAGCGGTCGGTGGATGGTGCTGGGCGCAGGAGCGCCATCTTCTAGGCTGGATCCATGATCGCGCGGCCGGGCCTGTGAAGCCGCTACAAGCGGTGGGCATGGGGGTCGTCTTCCTCGTCCTCTACGCCCGGCTCGGTGGCTACGACCTGTACCCCGATCCGTTGGGATGGTTGCTGGTCCTCTACGGCCTGCGCGGCCTTCCGGATCGGCTGCCGCACCGCGAAATTTTGTGGACCCTGGCCATCTTGGCCACCCTGGTCTCGATCCCGCTGTGGACCGGCCCGGTCTCCAACGGCCTCGCCGACGCTGATCCCGCATTGGCCTGGGCCAGTGAGTTGCCCCGCCTCGGTTTCATTGGCGTCCTGTGCTGGGCGCTGAGTGCCGCTGCACGTGAAGCCGGCAACGGGCGTGAGTCGGCTCGACTTCAGATGGTGGTCACCGGTGCCACCCTGAGCGCCGTACTCCCGGTGTTGGTCTTCGGGGCCGGCTGGACCTCCCTGACCGGCATCGCCGAGTTGGCGGCTCTCGGAACCCTGATCGCGTTGATCGTGCTCTGCTTCTCTTACTCCGGCCGGGACTGGGCTGGCGCTCCGCCTCCCACCGAACAGCCTGCAGAAAGTTAGTTACTAGGCGGAGGACCCGAAATGCACAGAACCGCCCCACCCGAAGGTGGGACGGTTCTGATGATGGTGCTCAGGTGTATCGGGGTCAGGCGGGGATGACGTTCAGGGCCACACGGGCCGAGACGTCGTCGTGCAGCTTGACCGACACCGTGTGGGCGCCGAGTGACTTGATCGGCTGAGCCACAACGATGGTGCGCTTGTCGACGGTTTCGCCGGACACCTCGCTGATTGCCGAGGCGATCTCGCTGACGGAGACCGAACCGAACAGACGTCCACCGGGACCGGCGGCCACGGACACATTCACCGTGGCGCCTTCCAGCTTGGTCTTGACCTCGGCAGCGTGCTCGATGTCGCGGACCGAGCGGGACGCCCGGGCAGCCTTGATCGACTCGATCTGCTTCTGGCCACCGCGGCTCCAGCGAAGGCCGAGGCCCCGCGGGATGAGGTAGTTGCGGCCGTAGCCGTCCTTGACCTCGACCACGTCGCCGGGAGCGCCGAGACCATCAACCTCTTGGGTCAAAATGAGCTTCATTGTCTTCTCAGCTCCTCTCAGCGACCGGTGGACGTGTAGGGCAGCAAGGCGACTTCACGCGCGTTCTTGACTGCGATGGCAACGTCGCGCTGGTGCTGCACGCAGTTGCCGGTGACCCTCCGGGCGCGGATCTTGCCGCGGTCGGAGATGAACTTCCGGAGCAGGGTGGTGTCCTTGTAATCGACACCAGTCGCCTTCTCCTTGCAGAACTGGCAAACCTTCTTCTTGGGCTTGCGAATCACTGCCTTAGCCATTGTGGTGCTCTCCTTCTATTCAGAGCCCGGCCGAAGCCGGAATGGTGTGCGAGTGGTTACTGGACTGGTTGGTGCTGGATCAGAAAGGAGGCTCTTCGGAGCTGACGCCCGGCGTTGACCAGGGGTCGTTGGCCGGTTGGCCGCCGCCCTGGTTGGAGCCGCCCTGGTTCGAGCCGCCCTGGCGAGGAGCCGACGTGGCCCACGGGTCGTCGCTGGGGGCACTCTGGCCGCCACCGCCGCCCGAGTAACCGCCGCTTTGTCCGCCGCCCTGGCCACCACCGGAGTAGCCGCCACCGCCGCCACCGGAACGTCCTGCACGAGCAACCTTGGCGGTTGCCCACTTCAGGGACGGGCCGATCTCGTCGACGTCGACCTCGAAGGACGTACGCTTCTCACCCTCGCGGGTCTCCCACGTGCGTGCCCTCATCCGACCGTTGACGATGACTCGCGCACCCTTTTGCAGCGACTCGGCAACGTTCTCTGCCGACTGCCGCCAGACCGAACAACGCAGGAACATGGCTTCGCCATCTTCCCACTCGTTGGTCTGCTTGTTCAGTGTGCGCGGCGTCGAAGCCACGGTGAAGTTTGCTACGGCCGCCCCCGAAGGGGTGAAACGCAACTCGGGGTCGTCGGTGAGGTTTCCCACCACCGTGATGACGGTTTCGCCTGCCATTTCAGGCCTCCCTGTCTGGATCCATGTCGTGCTGGTGTTGTGCGATGTCGAGGCCCATCAAAGCGCGAGCCACCGACAAGGGAAAGCATCTATCCACAGGTGCCCTTGCGGGCCCCCGACTCAGGTGAGTGAGCGGGCTCCGGGACGGATGACCTTCGTACGGATCACGGACTCGTTCAGCGTGAGCTGGCGGTCGAACTCCTTGACCGTGGCAGGCTCGCACTTCAGAGTCAGGACGGCGTAGATGCCTTCGTGTCCCTTGTTGATCTCATAGGCCAGACGACGACGTCCCCAGACGTCGACCTTCTCGACGGTGCCGCCATCCTTACGGATGACGTTGAGGTACTTGTCGAGCGACGGCTCGATCGTTCGTTCTTCAAGGCTGGGGTCGAGGATGACCATTACTTCATATGGGCGCAAAGCGGTCTCCACCTCCTCTGGACTCGGCGGCCACGGTCTCTCCGTGGCAGGAGGGCTTCACATCGTCAGTGCGGAT
>CBDTZB010000416.1:0-3118 GCA_965364795.1 uncultured Nocardioides sp. | reverse complement strand
AGGACCGCGAAGGTCCAGACCGGGAAGCCGAAGGCGTGGATGCGGTAGGACACCCGGTCCAGCACGGCCAGGGACGGCACGCGGGCCCACGGTCCGGTGGCGCTGCCCGAATCGCCGCCGCGACGCAGTTTGAGCAGGTAGACTGCGGAGAGCAGCCCGCCCAGGGTGAACGCGCCGGTGGCGATCACCGCGGCGACGACGTGGATGACCAGCCAGTAGGAGTTGAGGGCCTCGGTGAGCGGCGAGACCGAGGTGTGCAGCCAGATGACCGCCACCATGAGGGTCGCGAGCACGAAGGTCAGCACCAGGGGCGCCATCCAAGCCATCCCGAAACGCTTGTTCAAGATGAGATACATCAGCGCCACGAAGAAACTGCCCGAGACGGTGAACTCGTACATGTTGCCCCAAGGCACCCGGTTCGGGTCCGCGGCCATGCCACGGCCCAGGAGAGAGACGAAGTGGATCGCCACCGCCAGGATCGTCAGCAACACACCCACGCGGCCCAGGAAGGCCACGCGGCGCCCGGCCGTCTGAACTTCGGCGGCCTGGGAGGTCGAGCCCCCTGTTGAGACCGCCACGCTGCCGGTTGTCGCGGCGCCGGACTCCGCGGCCACGACCGCCTGCGCGACCTTCGGCTCGCGCAAGGCGGCCCACTCCATGAGGTGTGCCAGGAGGGCGAAGAAGTAGACGATCCCGGCGGCGGCCACCGTCCGGTCGCTGAGGGCTTCCCAGGCTACGTCGGTCACGCTGTTCCCTTCGGTCGTTCACTGTGAGCATGCGGTGTTTCGGCGGCGCGCAAGTCGGCCACCACATCGTCGAGTACGTCGGCGACGTCCCCTCCGTTGGTCCTGTCCAGCGCAGCGATCTCCACCAGTGTGCCTTCCCCTTCGCGACGAGCTCGCACCCAGACCCGGCGGGGACGGATGAACAGGGATCCCAGGAGACCCAGCAGGGCCAGAACCACGCCCGCCAGGGCAATCCGCTTCCCAGGGCTTTGGCTCAACTGGACCCGCGTCCACGGCTCCACCCCGTCGAAGGTAACCGAACCGAGGCCGTCGGGCAGTTCGATGGTCTGACCCACCGATAGGTCCAGACGGAACGGCGCCCCGTCCTCGGGCTTCATGATCTGGTCAGCCTTGGACTTGTCCAGGACGTAGACCGACTGAGAGCCGCCCGAGTTCATCGACAGGTCACCGGTGTAGGCCAGCATCGAGAGCTTGGGGTTCAGAGCCTCCCCCACCAGCGTCAGCGGGTCGCCCTCGATCAGAGCGAAGGTGGGGTAGAAGAAACCTTCAAGGCCGATTTGCGACGGCTTGGAGTCGGGGGCCTTGATGACGCCGAACGAGAGGAAGGACGGGTCCTGGGGCAGGAAGACGACGGGGCCCGAGGAAGACACGTTGCCCTCGCCGTCACGGACGGTAACCATCGGCGCGTAGCCGTGACCCACGAGGAACACCTCGGTCGAGCCGATAGCCAGCGGGTGGTTGACCCGCAGGTCGTAGGTCTTCTCCTCCGCTCCGGGTGACTCCTGGTAGGTCAGTCCGGCGTTGAACTTCCGCGCCGTACCGAGCGCTGGGCCGTCCCTCAGCCACTCGACGTCGAAAGAGTCGACGGTGAAGGAGAAGGGTTCCATCGACTCGGAACTGAACAGGCTGCCGGGCACGAAGTCGTCGTACTGTCCCGGGTCGTTGGCGAAGCCGCGTCCCTCCACGAGGATCACGCCACCCTTGTAGCCGAACAGGCTTCCCATCGCGAAGCCGACCAGCACCACGATCACCGAGAGGTGGAAGACCAGGTTCCCGGCTTCGCGCAGGTAGCCGCGCTCGGCGCTGACGTAGTCGTCGCCCTCCGTTCCCTTTCGCACGCGGTAGCCACGCGACTTCAGGACCAGACGTGCCCGGTTGAGTACGTCGTCGCGCTCGTCGGGAGTCTCATAGGTTTGGTGGTCGGCCAACCGGGTCAGGTGTCGCGGCGCCTTCGGCGGCTCAGCGCGCATCGCGCGGGCGTAGACCATCGTGCGCGGGATGATGCAGCCGATCAGCGAGACCATCAGCAGGATGTAGATGGCCGAGAACCACGGTGAGTTGTAGACCGAGAAGAGGCCCAGGGTGTCGTAGATCGGGGTAAGCGTGGGGTGGTCCTCGCGCCAGCGTGAGGCGGCCAGGGCGTCGACGCCCTCCTGCGGCACCACCGATCCCGGGATGGCCGCCAGGGCAAGGAGCAACAGCAGCAGCAGGGCGGTGCGCATTGAGGTGAGTTGACGCCAGGCCCACCGCGCGAGTTCGCGGGCGTTCAGTTCGCCGGGGCGCCGCTGCGGGGGCGGTTCGCTGCCGGGGTTGAGTCTGCCGGGACTCTTCAGGGTGCTCATACAGGAACCGTCGTCTCACTGATCAGGTTGACTTGCAGCCAGGCCACTGCGTTGTCCCACACGCCGGTCACGAGGGCCAGGCCCACTGCGACGAGCATCAGCCCACCTGCCCGCATCACGAAGGTCTGGTGGCGGCGTACGAACGCGAAGGCACCGAGTGCCTTGGTGTAGGCGACGCCGGCCAATATGAAGGGGAGTCCTAGCCCGGCGGCGTAGAAGGCCGAAAGCAGGGCGCCCCGAGAAGCCGTCGCCTCGTTGAGGGACAGGGTGGTGATCGCGGCAAGGGTGGGGCCGATGCAGGGGGTCCAGCCCAAGCCGAAGAGGAAGCCGAGGAGCGGCGCTGCCCCCAACCCGACGGCAGGGATCTTGTGCACCCGCCACTCGCGCTGGAAGAAGGGCAGGAAACCCGCGAAGGCGAGGCCGAGCACGATGGTCAACGCCCCGAACACAACGGTCAGGGTCCGGCGGTACTCCACCAGGAAGCCGCCGGCGGCCCCCGAGAGGGCTCCGATGGCCACGAAGACAGACCCGAAGCCGACCACGAAAAGCACCGAACCGAGGAACATCCGACCTCGGTGCGCGCCCGCCTCACCGGAGGCGAGGTCGGTCCCGGACAGTCCGGTTGCGTAGGAGAGGTAGCCCGGCAGCAGCGGCAGGACGCAGGGGGAGAAGAAGGAGACGAGCCCGGCGATGATGGCGACGGGTACGGCGAGCATGGCGCCGATGATGCCCATCATCGACCCGCCCACC
>CBDTZB010000415.1:0-3131 GCA_965364795.1 uncultured Nocardioides sp. | reverse complement strand
CCTCGGTGGCGATGTACGTCATCGTTGTCCTCGCGCTTCAGGTCTGGGGGGCCTACCGGGCCCGCCTGACGTTGTCCCTCCTCGATGACCTCCCCTGGATCATCGGCGCCGTACTGGTGGCTGAGGTTGCACAGATCGCGTTGCGTTCGGTCATCACCGGAGCCACCCCCACCATGTTCGGAGTAGCGCGCTCGGTCATCACGCTGATCGTGGTGCTCACCCTCTTCCGGGCCGTCTCCTACGGCTTGGTGCGTGAGGCTCGCCGCCGCAAGATCGTCGAGCATCCAGCCCTGATCCTCGGCACGGGAGTCGTGGGGCAGCAGCTCGCCGATGCAATGCTGGCGCACCCGGAGTTCGGGCTCACCCCCGTCGGGTTCCTCGGCGACGTTCCCCGCGACGGCATCGAAGCGCTGTCCGTCCCGCTACTGGGTGGGTACGACGATCTGGCCGCCACCATTCGCCGCGAGGGCATCAGCGAGGTGCTGGTCGCGTTCGGCGCACCCTCGAAGGACGGGTCGGGGAACGACGCCAACCTGGTCGACACGGTTCGTGAATGTGACCGCCTGGACTGCGAAATCTTCTGTGTCCCACGCTTCTTCGAGTTGCATCACCGCAGCCGTGACATGGACGAGCTCTGGGGGATCTCGCTGGTGCGAGTCCGTCGGGCGACCTGGCGCAGCCGCACGTGGCGCATCAAACGACTCTTCGACATCTTCGTCGCCGGCAGCATGCTGGCTGTGCTTTCTCCGCTGATGTTGCTGGTCGCCCTTGCCGTGCGGATCGAGAACGGCCCCGGCGTGCTCTTCCGCCAGGTCCGCGTGGGATTGGACGGCCACCCCTTCACCCTGCTCAAGTTCCGCTCGGTGCGTCCCGCCGACCTCGGCATGACGGACGAGAAGCCGACTTGGTCGGTCAACGGAGATATGCGGCTGGGGAGAATCAGCCGACTCATGCGCGCTGCCTCGGTGGACGAGTTGCCGCAGCTCCTCAACGTCCTGCGCGGAGAGATGAGCATCGTGGGTCCCCGCCCGGAGCGCGAGCACTTCGTGGAGGAGTTCACCAAAGTGATCCCTCGGTACACCGAGCGGCATCGTGCTCCCGCTGGGTTGACCGGCTGGGCGCAGGTCAACGGACTTCGCGGCGACACCTCGATCGAGGAACGCGCTCGCTTCGACAACTACTACATCCAGAACTGGTCGCTGTGGCTGGACCTGAAGATCATCGCCCGGACCGTCTCCACGGTTCTCCTGCGACGAGGTTCGTGATCGCGGGACCGCCTTCGCGTTACTGCGTGCGGCGGTAGTCTCCGGCCAGGCAGCGTGCACGACGTTCGCCCTGATCTGGTCCCGAGCGGGGGTTAGCACGATGCACGTCTGGGCACTGACCCCGAGCCTCACCTCGGTGGCGCTGTTGGGGAGCGCTGTGATCGTGGTGCTCCACATCGGCGCCCTAATCATCGCCCGACCCCAGCGGGGACTCCTTCTCCTGGCGGCCCTCGTCCCGTTCGACGGGCTGCTGTTGATCCTTCCTGCTGGCGAGGTGCTGGCTCCGTGGAAGGAGCTGCTCGTGGTGTTCGTTCTGGGCGCGACCCTCGTCGCCCCCAAGGCGGCGCTGCGCAGCAAGCCTGCGCTCACCTACGCCTGGATCCCGGCCGCCGCCGCCATGTTCGTCCTGAGCCTTGTCTCTGCGGTCCTGGTCGGCGGCCTGGTGGGCTTCTGGGGGATGAAGGTCGACTGGTTCTACATCCTCGTTCCGCTGGCGCTGTGGCGCTGCCCGTTCACCGCGCGCGACCGCGACCATCTGGTGACGGTCCTGATGGCAACTGGAGTCCTCACCGCGGCATACGGACTGCTTCAGCAGGTTCTCGGCGAGGCCGGTCTCGTCAGCCTGGGCTACGAGTACAACTCGGCCATCCGCTTCAGCGGCGGTTTGCTGCGCTCCTTCTCGAGCTTCACCCAGCCTTTCTCCTTCGGCCTGTTCGTCAGCCTGGTGGTGCTGGTCTGTCTGCCCGTCGCCCTCTCCGACCCGCGCCGTACCCGCAACCGGGTCTTCCTCCTCCTCACCCCGCTGCTGATCGCAGGTCTCGCCTCCTCGGTGGTTCGCGGTTCGTACGTAGCCCTGGGGGCAGGCCTGCTGTTTCTCGCCGTTCTGCGCTTCCGCGGCATGCTGCACATCCTGGTCCCGGCGCCTCTGGCGCTCTTCCTAGTGCCACCGGGCGTGCTCGCTGCTTTCTTCTCCTCGAGCAGCCTGGGTCAGCGCACCAGCGGCTGGTCAGACATCCGCGACCTGGTGGTGAGCGCACCCCTCGGCAACGGCGTCGGAAGGACCGGGGCCGCCGCCGAGAAGTCTCTGGAGCTCGGCGTGAAACCGTCCGAGGTCATCCTCCTCAAGGGAGAGAGCTACCTTCCCGACAACCAGTTCGTGAAGACCACCCTCGAGTTGGGTCCGTTGGGCCTGTGGCTTCTGCTGCTCATCGGTGCAGCGGCGGTGGCGGCGGCCATGCAAGCTTCTCGTGTCTCCTCCGGCAACGACCGGGCCTTGGCTGAGGGGATCGCAGCCTCGGTGGTGGCCGCAGCCGCCGCGTCGTTCGTCGCCACTTACCTAGAGATCTTCCCGCTCGACTTCTTCTTCTGGCTCTTCCTAGGGGTTCTTCTGTGTTACGACCGGCCATCGGATTCAACGCCCTTGCCCTCCGCCCCGAGGGAAGTGGCGTCCAGACCTACATCCGCGAGCTCCTCCATGCCATGAGCGGCGCGACGGAGGCCACCCTCACCGCCCATGTGCAGGCTGACTCCATCGGTGAGCTTCCGCTGGGTGTTCGCGCCGTGCCGCATCCCGTCTCCTCAGGGGTGCGACGCGCGGTGACGGGTTTGACCATGCGGCCCGAGCCGGGCCTGCTGCATGGTCTGGACATCGACCTTCCCCTTCGTCGTGACGGGCCCACGGTCACGACGGTCCACGATCTGTCGGTCTTCGACGTCCCGTGGGCCCATAGCGGGTTCCGAGCGCGGGGCGAGCGGGCCTTGATCCGCCGCTCAATCGGCCGCGCCGACGCGGTGGTGTCCGTGAGCGCCTTCACCGCGGATCGGGTTCAGGCCCTGTTCGGACGTGACTCCACGGTCACCCCTCTA
>CBDTZB010000414.1:0-3134 GCA_965364795.1 uncultured Nocardioides sp. | reverse complement strand
GGCTCTTCGGAAGTTCACGGGGCGGCCGGGATGACGTGGGCGATCTTGGACCAGTCCGGGCGGCCTGCGTAGAGCAGCACTCGGGTTCGCCAGTTGTTCCAGTTCACGATCCCGAACGCGACGCGCTTGACCCTCTTGGCCAGGTTGTTGATCGCCTCGGTCGCGGCGTTCGTCGCGCGGGTGGTGTGGAACGCGAGGATCGCAACGCGCCAGCGGCGCAGCATCCGGCCGAGCTTGCGGACCTCCGGCGGCAGGACCGGGTCGACCAGCGTGACGATGAGCTCGTCCAGCCAGCGCTCAGCGATCGTCGGATCGTCGAGCCGGTAGAACTCTCGGAGTGCTTCCTTCGCGTGCCACGCCTCAGCGACCTCGCCGCGTGGATCTCCTGCCCTGAGCAGACCCACCCGGCGGGCTTCAGCGTGATCGTCGAGATGTTCGGCAGCCATCACCAGATACTTGCGTGCCCGGAACAGTGGATCGTCGCGGTGGCCGCGTCGTCCGAGGATGTCTTGCTGGACGCGTCGGCGGCACTCGTCCAGGCGCTGGTTCGCGTTGGAGATGACGTGGAACGCATCGATGACCTGGACCGCGTCCGGCAGCATCGTGTCCGCGACACGCTTGTAGGGGCCGGACATGTCGATGGTCACCGTCACGATCCGGTCGCGCCAGCTCTGGTCACGTGCAGCGAGCCAGCCGCACACAGATGCGGCATCGCGCCCGTTCACGACGTCGAGAAGCTGGCCGTGCGCGACGATCTGGGTGGACCACTGCTTGATCTTGAACTTGCCGAGCCTGACCCGTTTGACCTCGTCCATCCCGAGCACGGTGACCTCCGCGATCCTGTCAGGGTCGTCGATCAGCGGGGTCCCGTAGGCGATCACCGCGTCGTTGATGGTGTGCCAATCACAGCCCAGCTCGCGGGCCACCTCTGCAACGGCTCTGCCGTCGCGGCCGACCTGGGCGCACGCCCAGCGTCCTGCGCGGTCGGTCAGCAGCTGCCGTCCGTGCACGATCGCCGGGTCGGTCTCGGTCCACGACTTCGTCGTACACCCACCATCAGGGCAGCTCCAGCGGATCTGGTGCCAGACCAGCCTGACCGGCCGACCGAACGACGGCAGATCCGTCAGCGACCGCCTCACCGTCTGCTTGATCCGTGCTGGCGTGTCGCAACTTGAGCAGCTCGGGCGAGGGCTGCGGGTGCGGACGTGGACCTGGATCGGGGTGGTCCAGCCGATGATCCCGATCGGATCGATCGGCAGACCGATCAGCAGACGGCACATGGCAATAGGGTCGCGTTCCACAGGGGTCCCTCTGGTCTGGCGGCTTCGACACCACCAGCCTGCCGGGGCCCCTGTGCTCTGCCCCGACACCTACCCCGCCACGCTCACAACCCCCACGCCCCGCTCATATCCGAAGAGCCGCCATCGTCGAGAAGCTTCGCGCCACCACAACCCACCCCGAAGACGAACCCGAGTTGTCGCTATTCGACGACTACGACGGCATTGACAACCCCGACACCTTCGACGACCTCGGCTACTACCAGCATGGCCACGGCTGGCAGAACCGCATCATCCTCGGGGACTCGCTGGACGTCATGGCCTCGCTCTCAGAACGGGAGAACCTGAAGGGGCAGGTCCAGACAATCTACTTCGACCCGCCTTATGGCATAAAGTTTCAATCGAACTGGCAGGTCAGCACCCGCAGTCGGACTGTTCGGGACGCAGACGTAACAGCCCAACCGGAGCAGGTACGTGCCTTCCGCGACACTTGGAAGCACGGCATCCACTCCTATCTTGGGTATCTCCGCGACCGATTGCGCGCGGCTCGGGACCTACTTGCGGACTCTGGCTCGATATTTGTGCAGATTGGAGACGAGAACGTCCACACAGTCAGGGCGGTGCTGGACGAGATATTCGGGGCGGAGAACTTCGTATCGCTCATCACGGTCAAGAAGACGACCGGTGCCGGCAGCCCAAGCGGCGGCACGAACGCTCTCGCTGGTGTCTCGGACTACGTCGTGTGGTTCGCAAAGTCCCAGGAGGTTATGAAGTACAGGCCTCTCTACCTTGAGAAGGACCTAGTTGGAGCGGGTGGTAGCAACTACCGGAATGTGGAACTGCCAGACGGCGCACGTCGGAACGCGACCCTCGAAGAGCGAGTTACTGGTCAGTCTGAAGGCCGATTCTATCGAATGAGTCCATTGACCTCGGCCACCGTTCGCAGTGGAATGACGACTGTGTTCCCGGTTGACTTCGAGGGTGAGATTTTCACACCTCGCAAGGGAGGGTGGAAGACTAACAAGCGGGGCATGAGTCGACTGAAAGCTGCTGGTCGATTGATCGCCACAGACACGAGCCTCTATTACCTCCGATTCTTTGATGACTTCAACGTGTTTCCGCTCAACAACCTGTGGACCGACACTCAGTCGGGTGGATTTAACGAAGCGAAGACCTATGTAGTGCAGACGAATAGGAAGATCGCAGAGCGCTGCATCCTCATGAGTAGTGACCCTGGTGACCTAGTTGTCGACCCCACGTGTGGGTCGGGCACAACGGCAGTCGCCGCCGAGAAGTGGGGCCGTCGCTGGATCACGATCGACACGTCACGTGTCGCCGTCTCCCTCGCACGGCAACGACTGATGGGATCTCGCTTCTCATACTGGCTCCTCGCTGACTCTGAAGAGGGCGCGAAGGCCGACGCGAATGAACTCGGCCAGAAGCCGGTTGTCCCGGCAGATGGCTTCAACGGGGACATCAAACTCGGCTTCGCCTACCGGCGCGCACTCCACGTGATGCTGTCCACGATTGTCAACTGTGAGGACATCATCACCGGCATGTCGCGCGAAGACGCCGAGGCGGCGATCCGACGGGCTGCAGACTTCGAGACCCTTTACGACCAACCCATCGTCGACAAGCGCAAGGTCCGTGTAACCGGTCCGTTCACAGTCGAGTCGCTGTCCCCGTCCCGTGCACTCGAGTCGGGTATCCGCGTCATCGTCGGTGACGACGGGGCTGAGCACGTCGAGGACGCCGAGAGTTCGGTCGACCTTGGCGAGGGTCGGTTCGTTCCGATGGTGCTTGAGAACCTCGCGAAGTCTCCAGTGCAGAACGGCTACAAGGACGGCCGCCTGAAGC
>CBDTZB010000413.1:0-3135 GCA_965364795.1 uncultured Nocardioides sp. | reverse complement strand
GGGCGGGATCGCGATGCAGTTCTTCTACCTCTTCCCCGAACGGGTCGACCGTCTCGTCCTGGTCTCCAGCGGCGGACTGGGTCGGGAGGTGAACCTGATCCTGCGCTCGGCGACGCTGCCTGGAGCGGCTCAGGTCCTCAGCATCGCCGCCTCCCGCCCTCTGGTGTCGCGGGCCGAGGCCCTGGGCCGTGGCGCCGCCAAGATCGGCTGGCGGCCCGGGTCCGACCTCGGAGCGATCTGGCACGGATTCAGCACCCTCGGGGACGCCGAAAGCCGCCGCTCTTTCCTGGCCACGACCCGAGCCGTCATCGACTTCGGTGGCCAGAGCATCAGCGCTCACGACCGCCTCGAGGACGCCCCGCCGCTGCCGACCCTGATCGTGTGGGGGTCCAAGGACCGGATGATCCCCGCCTCCCACGCCCTGGCCGGACAGCAGGCCATCCCCTACTGCCAGGTCGAGATGTTCGAGGGCGCCGGCCACTTCCCCCACCTCGATGATCCCGATCGCTTCGCGCGCGTGCTGCGTGACTTCATCGCCGCGGGGGCGACGCCGGAGAACCCGGTGCCGCAGGATTTGGCGCCAGAGGATTTAGCGCCAGGCGACTGAGCTGTTCAATGCTTGCCATGAACGACCCGACGCGCGTCCTGGCCGGCCTGGTGGAGCAGGGACTGATGGCCCCTGACTGGGCGCAGGCCCTAGCGCCGGTCGAGGACCGGGTCGCCGCATTGGGCGAGTTCCTTCGCACCGAGATGGCCTACGGTCGGACCTGCCTCCCCTCGGGGGAGCGCATCTTCCGCGCCTTCGAGCGACCGCTGGCGCAGGTTCGTGTGCTCGTGGTCGGGCAGGACCCCTATCCCACCCCGGGCCACCCGATCGGGTTGAGCTTCGCGGTGGAGGCCGACGTACGCCCGTTGCCTCGGAGCCTGACCAACATTTACCGCGAACTCGCCGACGACCTCGACGTCACTCCTCCCCATCACGGTGATTTGACCGCGTGGGCCGATCAGGGGGTGATGCTGCTCAACCGCGTGCTGACCGTACGCCCCGGGGAGCCTGGCTCGCACCGGCGTCAGGGCTGGGAGCAGGTGACGTCGTGCGCCATCGAAGCGCTCGTCCGCCGCGCCGCCGACGGTCAACCGCTGGTGGCCGTGTTGTGGGGACGAGACGCCCAGTCCCTCGGGTCCGCGCTCGGTTCGGTGCCCCGGGTGGAATCGGCTCACCCCTCTCCACTGTCCGCCCGGCGCGGCTTCTTCGGTTCGCGGCCCTTCACCCGTGTCAACGCACTGCTGAAGGATCAAGGCGCACCACCCATCGACTGGTCGTTGGTCTGACCGCTCCAAGCCACGTCCACAGAATTTGTCGTCTCCAACAGACGAGACTGAGAACACGAGCGTCTATGGTGAGTCGATGGGGGACGACACATCTCCGCACGGCGGAACATCACGGCTAGGTCTCGCTGATGCGTCGCGCCTCATTTCTCAACTCTGCGACCACGCCATCATCGCGCTGGACACCGCTGGCACCATCGAGTCGTGGAACCTCGGGGCGCAACGGCTCAAGGGTTACACCGAGGACGAGGCCATCGGTCAGAACTTCTCGATCTTCTACACCGAAGACGATCAACGCTCGGGTCTGCCGTTCGAACTCCTGCACCGCGCAGCCAACGAGGGCCGCGTCGCGCACAGCGGTTGGCGGGTGCGCGCCGACGGGACCCATTTCTGGGGCGACATCAACATCACCGCCCTGCACGACCACGACGGGACCCTGATCGGCTTCGCCAAAGTGACCCGCGACCGGACCGCTCAGCATGTGCTCGAGGAGGACCTGCGCCGAAGCGAGGAGAGGCTGCGGCTTCTGGTGGAGCAGGTGCGGGACTACGCGATCATCGCGCTGTCTCCCGAGGGGGTGGTTGAGTCGTGGAACTTTGGAGCCGAGCGACTCAAGGGATACACCCACCACCAAGCCATCGGGATGCACTTCTCGGAGTTCTACCCTCCTGAGGACCGGCAGAAGGCCTTGCCGCAGCGACTCCTGAAGGAAGCTCTCGCCGCGGGCAGTGTGGAGCACACCGGTTGGCGCGTACGCGCCGACGGCACCCGCTTTTGGGCCGATGTCTTCATCACCGCCATCTACGGCGGCGATGGCACCCACACCGGGTTCGCGAAGGTCACCCGCGATCTCACGGCCCGGCGACGATTCGATGAGGCGCGCCAGCAGTTCTTCGCCACTTTCGCTCATGACTTCAAGACACCCCTCGTGGCCATCTCGGGCTATGCCGAGATGCTGACCATGGTCGAGGGAGACGAGCGCGACACGTTCGTGGCCAAGATCATCAGCAACGCACAACGCGTCACGAAGATGACCGACGAACTCGTCGAGCACGCCCACCTGCACGCTGAGGACCGGGAACCCATCGTCGAGTGGCTGGACGTTCGAGCCCTGGCGAAGGAGACCGTTGCCATTCTCCAACCGGGCCTGAACCGTGATCGGGTGCGGATCGAGGCTCCGCACCTGCAGTTCGCCGGAGATCGCAACGCCATGCTCCGCGTCATGGATAACCTGCTGAGCAACGCCTTGAAGTACTCCTCCGAGCCGGTCGTGATCGACGCTGCCGTCGACGGCGAATCGATCGCGATCACCGTCGCTGACTCTGGCCGCGGAATCTCGGCTGAGGACCTGCCGCACATCTTCGAAGAGTTCGAGCGCGGTGAGTTGGCCCGGAACGACGGCGGATCAGGCCTCGGGTTGACCAGTGTGCGGACCCTGATCAACCGGCTGGGCGGTCAGATCGCCCTCACCAGTGAGGTGGGGGTCGGGACGACCGCCGTGGTGCGGATGCCGAGCCAGCTCTCCGCGTGACCGCTCAACGAGATGGCTCCCGGGTCAGCGCAGACCGGTCTTTCGCATCACCTTGAGCGAGATCAGCATCTGCTTGGCGTAGGACTCAAAGCTCTGGCCGGGCTGGGGACCCATGACGCCGTGCTTCTTCAGGACGCCGACGTTCTGCACGTCGGTGTACTTCAGCAGCCCCTGATCCCCGTGGCGAGCGCCGACTCCGGACTGCTTGACCCCACCAGATGGCGTGCCCTTGGAGGCGTACGCCGTGGCGAGGATGTCGTTGATGTTGACGTTGC
>CBDTZB010000412.1:0-3153 GCA_965364795.1 uncultured Nocardioides sp. | reverse complement strand
ACGCCAACCGATCAACGCCAAGGAGGTGAGGCCGGCGAGCCACAGGCCCGGGAGGATCCAGCGGGGGATGAGGCTCGACAGGGTTGTGGACTCCCCGGCGATCACGTCGTTGAAGTCGGGGACGTACCAGATCAGTCGCTCGCGCTGGCCCAGTGCGCGCAGGGCGATGGCGGCGTTGTCGGCGCGCAGGACCTGTTCGTTGGTCAGGGCCTGCCCACCGCCGAAGAAATAGGCAGTGCCGCTGCGTAGCAACACCACTCGGCCGTCATCGCTGAAGCAGCCGTCGTTCCCGGGATAGGCCAAAGCGCTGTCCACCTCGAGGGTGAGGCCATCGATAGGCGCCACGTCGCATGCGGCCGTGCGGCCTCCGCCGAGGTTGATCCGGGAGGGGGACGGGACCCCGTTGAAGGCTTCGACAGTCCCTGGTCCGGCGTCGATCAAGACCAGCGTGGCACCGACGGTGTCGGCGAGGAGGCGGTCGACGGTGCTGGGTCCGAGGTTCTGCGTGGACGTCACCAGCACGGTCGCCTCAGCGCCCGCCTGTGCCTGGGTCAGCGCCTGCGCGGAGCGGACGATCTCGACGTCGACGCCCTCATCGCTCAGCACCTCGGCCAGTGCCTGAGCACCTCCCAGCCCGGGGTTCTGCGGGTCCAGGTCGTTGTCGTTCCGCACCCCGTCCTGGGTGAAGACCACCGTCAGGACAGCTGCGAGAAGTGCGAGTCCGATCACGGAGGACGTACGACGTCGCTTCACCCAGGCCACTGGCCCCCGCGACGTCGGTTCGGTTCCTGAGATGGCGGTGATCTGCTGCGCGCTCACCGGACACCAGCCATTTCGTCGTCCAGGGACAACAGGTCGACGGCCTGGCCATGAGTTGCGGACCGGTCTCCGTAAAGAACGGCATCAAAGAGTGCGGCGCTGCGGTCCACCCGTGCTCGTTGGTGGGGGTAGGTCTCGGCTAGAGCCAAACTAACTTCGTGGGCTGTGGTGCCCGGAGAGTCCTGCAGACGACCGCGTTCGACCTGACGAACCGCAAGGGCGCGGAACCCCTCGACGACCGACTCCCCGTAGCGACCTTCGCTCAAAGCGGTCTCGGCTCGCCGCCGCAACTCCGCTGCGGTGACGACCTCCTCAGTGAGCACCGCCCGAGCCCTGTTGTCCGCGGTAGCGGTGCGTTGGGCTCGCGACAGCAGGAGCCCCAGGGCCACCAACAAGGCAACCAGCACCAGCATGGCGACGAAGGTTGAGAGCGCTCCGATGTTCGAGGCCGCGTTGATCCCGCCGCTGATCCGACGCTGGATCTCGTTGAGCAATCGATCGAGCAGGTCCTGGTCGTTATAGCGCGGATGCAGCAACTCCCGACGCAGCAGGGAACGCCCCTCATCCGGGGAAGGATCCAGGGGTCGACCGAGACCGGTGAGCCTGCCGAGAGTCTGACTCGACTGCCCGACCATCACCGACCTCACGAGACGGTGATCCCAGCCTGGCGCATGAGCTCGATGTCGTAGGCCTCCTTGCGCATCCGCTGATCGAGGTACTGAGTGGAGGCAACGGTGGCGGTGAACGGCGCCACGAAGGCGGTGGAGACCACCGAGCTGAGTGCTTGGCTCAGCACCAGCCCCAAGAGGGCATAGTCGGGCACCGCGATCACCACGAGGTTGCCCAGCAGGCCAACGGGGAAGGCCAGCATGTTGCCGGCGATGCTGGCGATCACCAGGGTCAGCATCGCGATGCCGAAGGTCCGCCAAAATTGTCGCGCGGTCAGGTGATACCCACGTCCGATGGCACCGAGGACTCCGACGTCCTCGAGCATGAGCGCCGGCGCGGGGAGGTAATAGAAGCGGATCCAGAAGTACGCCATGCCCGCGATAAACAGGGGGGCGCTGATGAGGCCCCAGAGCACGATCGGCAGGGCCGAATCGGAGCCCATCACCACGCCGACCCACATCAGCACGTAAAGAGTGAGGAGGAACAGCGCCAGGAAGTTGATCAGCAGGGTCAGGCCCACCAGTCGCCACCGCTTCCCGCGGGTGGCGGCCCAGGCTTCGCCCAGGCTCAGTCGCCGCCCGACCGCTGCCGCGGCCGTCACGTGCGCGATCATCCCGGTGACGAAGATCAGCCCGAACTGCAACAGGAACAAGCCGGTGAACAAGGACCCGAAGGAGCCGACGAGTCCGACGATCTCCTCAGTGGTTGCGTCGGAGGAGGGGTCGCCGCTGGCGTCCAGGGCGCTTCCGACCGTGAAACTGAGCACCGCAGTGATCAGCACCGGAACCGCCATGGTGATCGCCGCGACCAATACGGCGGCCCCCACGGTTGCCTTGGGGTTGAACCGGATGATGCGGAAAGCCCCGTCGTACATGTCGCCGAGGCTCAACGGGCGCAGAGGAAGTGCTCCTGGCTTGTGGGCCGCCCCCAACATGCCAGGCGTAGGTTGCCAGCCGGCGGTCGGCTGCGGCGCCGAATAGGTCTGCGGTCCCGGCGGAACTCCCCAGGCGGGAGGAGCCTGCGCGGCGGGAGCGCCCGGCTGTCCCGGGCCGGGCGCTGGTGGATAGCCCGCCTGATGGCTCGGTGGATAGGGGGGTTGAGCACTCGGCTGATAGCCGGGGGGAGGGGGTGGTGGTGATCCGGCCCCGGACCCCGGATCGGGTCCCGCCGGTGGCTGCTGTTCGACCATGTCTCCCTCACGCTGTTGAGTGGCGTCATCTTGTCATTGCCGCTCGCTAGGGAGTTCCCCGGTTCGATTTGGTCCGACCACAGAAGTCTGCCAAGATATCCAGGTTGCTCCGGCGGGTCGTCGGGGCGCGGCATACCTTGACTACTAAATCGTGTCTCCCAGCTCAGCAATCCAAGCGTGGGGCGAGATAGGTAGTGCGCAGGTTAGTTCGCGCCAATCCGGGAGACCCGATCAGCTTGATGAATTCCGTCAGGCGCCCACAGCCATATACCGCAGATCCTGGTCTTGCGTCGCGATCCACGTGCGACACGCCCGACCGCGGGGGTCGGCGGGGGTGAGGGTGAGTAACAGGAGAGACCGACTCAAACCGGAGGACGTCTCGGACCGAAACGCGGCCCACACGCTAAGAAGTTCTGAAGAGTAAGGACGAGAGAGACCTATGGCGGGACAGAAGATCCGCATCAGGCTCAAGGCCT
>CBDTZB010000411.1:0-3153 GCA_965364795.1 uncultured Nocardioides sp. | reverse complement strand
CGGGCCTACGTCCCCTACGGCACCGAGTGGTACGGCTACCTCATGAGAAGGCTCGCGGAGCGACCACGGAACCTGACATTCTTCCTCAGGTCATTGATCTCCAAGAAGTAGAAGGGTCCCACCACATGTCTGGCACAGGGTCACAAGCCACCGGCATCATCGGCGCCGGGGTGATGGGCGAGACGCTGCTGTCGGGCCTGGTGCGCGCCGGGCGCCGCGTCGACAACCTGCTGGTCGGGGAGAAGCGAGCCGAGCGGGCCCGCGAGCTCGAGGACCGCTACGGGGTCTCGGTCGTCTCCAACGTCGAGGCCGCCGCCCAGTCCGACACCCTCGCTCTGGTGGTCAAACCTCAGGACATGGCTGATGTGTTGGCCGAGATCCACGACTCCTTACGGCCCGGGCAGCTGCTGGTGTCGCTGGCGGCCGGGATCACCACCGACTTCATCGAGGCACGGGTTCCCGAAGGCGTGGCGGTGGTGCGGGTCATGCCCAACACTCCCGCGCTGGTCGACGAGGGGATGGCGGCCATCTCTCCGGGCACCCACTGCTCCGAAAAGCAGTTGGGCGAGGCTGAGTCGTTGATGTCGTCGGTCGGGAAGGTCATCCGGATCCCCGAGCGTCAGCAAGACGCTGTCACGGCCATCAGCGGTTCCGGTCCGGCGTACATCTTCTTCGTCGTGGAATCGATGATCGAGGCGGGCGTGCACCTGGGCCTCCCGCGCACCACCTCCTCCGAGTTGGTCATCCAGACGCTGGTCGGGTCGGCCAAGATGCTCAAGGAGACCGGCACGCACCCCGCCGTACTCCGCGAGCAGGTCACCTCACCCGGTGGGACGACCGCGTCGGCTCTTCGCGAGCTGGAGATCCACAAGGTCCGCGCCGCGTTCCTGGCGGCCATGGAGGCTGCTCGGGACCGTTCGCGGGCGCTCGCCGAAGGCAACTGACCGCGCTGGGTCGTCCTGCCACACTGGCGGACATGACCTCGACACAGCCTGATGTCCGCTTCTGGTTCGACCCTGTTTGCCCGTTCGCCTGGATGACCAGCAAGTGGGTCCGGATGGTGCAGGACCAGCGCGACTACGAGGTCGAGTGGCGTTTCATCTCGTTGCGGCTGCTGAACAAGCACATCAACTACGACGAGCACTTCCCCCCGGAGTACGAAGCAGGCCACACCGCCGGGCTACGACTGCTGCGCGTGTGCGCCCACGTCCGCGACGAGCACGGCCCCGAAGCGGTCGCCAGGCTCTACCCGGCGATCAGCAAGCGCATCTTCGACGTGGATCCCGTCGAGGTTTCCCCCGAGGAGCAGCCGGCACGGACACGGGAGACCGTGACGGCGGCGCTGGAGGAATGCGGGCTGCCGGTCGCTCTAGCGGACCATCTCGACGATGAGAGCCGCGACGAGCAGATCCAGGCCGAGACCGACGAAGCTCTGGCCCTGACCGGCAAGGACGTCGGCACCCCCATCCTGCACATCGCTCCGCCCGAGGGGGCGGCCTTCTTCGGCCCGGTCATCAGCCGGTTGCCCAGCGAAGAACAGGCCGGTGAGTTGTGGGACCACGTCGTGGGGCTGGCCACTTTCCCCGGCTTCGCGGAACTCAAGCGCAGCCTGCGGGAGCTGCCCCAGTTGCGAGCCCTGGGCGTCTCTGAGGAGGAGGCCGGAGTCGCCGAGGACTGGCACGGCGGTAGTCGTCGCCAGAAGAAGTAGTCGGGGTAGTCCCTGACTCTTATGCGACTCCGGCCGGCGTGTCTTCGCACAAACGTCAGGGACTACCGCGGTGGGAGAGGGCTGGCATGCTGGCGGGCATGGATACCTTCCGCACGCCCGAGGACCGGTTCAGCGATCTGCCCAACTTTGACTACGCGCCGTCGTACGTCGAGGTGGCCGACCCGGACCCGGGCCCCGACGGGGCTGCCGCCCAGACTCTGCGGATGGCGTACGTCGAAGCCGGGCCCGCTGACGGACCCGTGGCGCTGCTCCTCCACGGTGAGCCGACCTGGTCCTTCCTCTACCGCCACGTTATGCGCGTTCTCGCCGAGGCCGGGGTTCGCTGCATCGTGCCGGATCTGATCGGGTTCGGCCGATCGGACAAGCCGCTGTCCACCGCCGACCACAGCTACGCCCGTCACGTCGAGTGGGTGCGCGAACTCGCCTTCGACCACCTTGACCTGACCGACGTCACCCTCGTGGGGCAGGACTGGGGTGGGCTGATCGGGCTGCGCCTGGTCGCGGAGAACCCAGACCGCTTCGCTCGGGTGGTGGCTGCGAACACCGGTCTCCCGACGGGCGACTTCGACATGCCCGAAATCTGGTGGATGTTCCACAACGCCGTTCAGGAGGCCGAGACCCTCGACATCGGCCGCTTCGTCGCTGCGGGTTGCACCCAAGGCCTGAGCGACCCCGATCGACTCGCCTACGACGCGCCCTTCCCCGACGAGGCCTCCAAGGCAGGTCCGCGCGTGATGCCCACCCTCGTCCCGACGTCGACGGACGATCCGGCGACGCAGGCCAACCGAGCCGCGTGGGACGTCCTCACGGCCTGGGAGAAGCCCTTCTTCACACCGTTCAGCGACGGGGACCCGATCACCGGGGCGATGGCGCCGATCCTGCGCAAGATGATCCCGGGCGCCGCCGGGCTGGAGCACCCCACGATCGAGAACGCCGGGCACTTCCTTCAGGAAGATGCCGGTGCCGAACTGGGCCGGGTCGTCGTCGACTTCATCAATGCCTGACACCGTCGGTCGACGACAGGAGTAGGTTCAGTGCCCGTGAGCAGTACGTCGAGCGCGGACCAAGGGTCCGCGAGCACCGGTTGCGCCGGCCCGAGCACTGTCATCTTTGATTCGAGCCTGACTGAGTACAACTTCGGTCCCGATCACCCGATGTCACCGGTTCGGGTCGATCTGACCATGCGCCTGGCCGAGGAGCTCGGCGTGACGGGGGACCGACTCCGCCTGGTGGATGCGCCGATGGCCGACGAGCAACTGATCTCCACCGTGCACCGGGGCTCCCTGATCGAGGCGGTGACCCGGATGGGACACAGACCCGGCACGGGGGAGGAGGACTACGGGCTTGGCACCGACGACAACCCCGTGTTCCTCGGCATGCACGAGGCCGCCGCCCACATCGTGGGCGCCACGCACGAAGCCTTC
>CBDTZB010000410.1:0-3156 GCA_965364795.1 uncultured Nocardioides sp. | reverse complement strand
GTGCTCCCAGGATCTGGTCGCGTAGGGCGGTCGTCTCGCTCTGGATCCGGTCGCTGTCTCCCACGGTGGTCGTGGAGAGCTGGGACTGGTTGCTGGTCATCGGAGGGTTCCTCCTCGGTCGGCAGGACGCCGTAGTCGTCGGGAGGGAGCGGGAGGTCGAACAGACTCAGCTGTTCATCGTGGCGCCCGCTCCGAGCGCTACCCATACCGTAGGCCCACCCACAACGCGCGGGGTGGTTCCTCGTGGGTCATGCGATCCCGCCGAGGTCGGGGGGTTCGGGCCGGGGGCCGTCGTGACCGGGGCAGGCGAATGCGACGACGTCGTGGGCGGTGCGTTGACGTGCCAGCGCGATGTCATCGCAGACCCACAGGCTGTTGTCGCCAGAATGAACCTGACGGTTCCAGCCGTCGTCCCGCAGCGCGGCCTCTGTTGCCGGCTCCAAGTCGCCACGGACCACCAGAACGCGGTGGCGTCTCGGGTCATAGACGACGTCGACCTGCTGGTCCTTCCACAGCCCGGCCGGCTCCGCCTCCCAGCCGACCGGGGCCAGTTGGCCTCGGTCGACCGGCCGCAGGAACGGCTTCACTTCGGTTCCGTCTCGTCTGAGCGAGGCCGCTGCGCCCGTTCGCGGAGGCGACGTTCCTTCCACCAGGGTCGGGTGCGGATGTGTGCGGGCGGGAGTGTCCCGTGCAGCAATAGCGCGTCTCCTGGGCACATCTGGCGCAGCGCATGAGGAGGGGCCAGCGCCACACGGGTGGTCGCGTACTGCTTGGACCCCTTGCCGACCCCGTCGGATGCGGAACGGCTATGGGTCTCGACTTCGGCCTCGCCGAGGACCTGGGCCACGTAGCGCAGTGACGCCGGGTCCGACAGGCCTGCGTAGAACACCTTCGAGAGGTGGTTGGTCAGGATGGTGTCGGCCTGGACCCGATATGCGGCCTCGATCTGGGCCAACGACTGCCAGATCGTGACCAGAAGGACACCAAGACCGGCAAGGGTGGAGGCGTACTCCGGCAGCGCCCGCAGCGGGGTGTTACCGGCCTCGTCGATCACGACCAACAGCGGCGGGTCGAGCGGACAGCCGGTCCGGGCGACCTGGCGGTAGATCTGGCCGATCAGATCGTTCAGCAACCCCCCGAATGCTGGCGCTAGACGACGCTGATCCTCGATCGGCGAGCAGAGGTACAGAGTGTTCGCGCCGCTCAACAGCCAGTCGAGCGACACCGAATCCTGCTGTTTCGACGAGGCAGCAACCAACGGGTTCGCCCACGGCCACACCACCGTCTGCGCCGTGGCGTAGACCGACGACTGCGTCCGTTCGTCCATCGACCAGACCGCCCGAAGTAGTCGTTCGACGTCCTTGCTCTCGGCCATCACGTCAAGGCGCTCGTCCATCAGGAGGTGATGCATTGCCCCGAGCACCTCACCCCGGCCCTTCTCGTCGGAGCGCTCCTGCTCGAGTACCCAGCGGCACACCGCTCCCATGTCCCGCTTCGAGTGGTGCGCCGCATAGAGCAGGCCTGACAGCAGGATCTCTGCCTGGGCCAACCAGAAGTCCATCCCCCCATCAACCCCACCCTTCGGTGCGGCGTCGCAAAGAGCCCGCGCCGCCCGCTGCGCCCCGATCAGGGTCCCGGCATCACGCAACGGTGACCATCGAGCCGACGAGGCCGCCACCGTGCCCGTCGGGTCATACACGGACACATCGCCTTCACCGGACCGCCATCCGACCGTCGAAGAAAGAAGATCGGCTTTGACCGACGACAGAATCGCCGGACCTTCCCACTCCAGGATCCCCGCCACTGCGGCGGTCGTCTTCCCCGAACGTGATGGTCCCACCAGCGCGACCGCGCCACGGTCACCGGTCCGCGCTGCTGCCCTCCAGCGGAGCCGTCGACGGCTCTCGCTCGCCGTCGGTGGTGCCGACTCGGTGGCCACCAGCCGACGACCAATCCGACCGAGGATGAATCGCCCAGGGACCGGGCCGTGGACCAGAAGCGGCCGAAGATCACGACTGTCTGCGAAATTCGGCCTCGCGTCGACGCCCATGGGAGTCCGGCGAGCAGTACCCAGGCGATGCCGCATGAGGCGGCGAACGAGCAGTGCTGCCGTCAACACGACCAGCATGGAAACAAGGCCCGTCGCCGACCAGTACGCCACCGGCCCGGGGATGTGATCGCGGTGCGACTGCGGCCAAGCAGCTGCCGGTGCGCTGAGATGGCTCGGGAGCTTGCCAACGGCCTGGCCAGCGCTCCCTATGGGGGGCGGCGTAGTGCCGCCCATCGCAAAGACGGCGGCGCTACAGCCCAGCCACGCCAGCCCGAGCACTGCGAGGATCGAGCCCCCGACAACCAGGACTAGGAACTCGATGCCACCAAGTCCGTCGCGGTCCACATCCCTAATGCCGTCTGGAGAGGCCGAATCTCTCCGACGGAGCGGCTACCTCTTCCCAGCGAACGATCCAGATGCGACGCGGTTTGGACAATCGGTGCCCGGCCCGGCGCTCCTCGACCCCATCGCGAGATCTGAGGTTCAGAACTGGCGGAACAGAGTCCTTGCTGTTCTCTCATACCCGACGGCGAAGTACTTGAGGATCGGACGCGGGTCGTCGCCAGCGCTACGGCACCTTCTGACTGCTGGGGACCTCCACGATCCCCGGACGGTTGCCTTCGCCGTTGTCCGGCTCTGACTCGGACACAAGACACTGGACGAACAAGGCAATCAGTCCGCCGCCGATCATGTTGTCGGCGAGGCTGTCGAGCCAGGGGACGAAAGCGCGGATGCCTGAGCCCACGACGGCCATTGGACCTTCTTCGGCAGGGCTAACAAAGAACAGCCAGCTGATGCACCGCCACATGAGGCCAGAGAGTCCGATGACCACCAATGCCCGAGTCGGCTTTGGCAGCGCAGTCAGCCACTGCTCGACAGCAGCGACCAGGGGCTCCTGATCTCGGTGGCTACGCCACTGGTCGACCAGCCAGAGTCCAACGCGCAGCACCCCTCCCAAGCTCGCTGCCGCAAGTGCTGAGATCAGAACGCTCCCGGCGACTACCCCTACTGCGACCAGCAGACCGTTGAGGTGACCTGCCGAGACGAATCCCGAAGCCGTCACCGATGCTGTCGCAAGGAGTCCCGACATGAACACCAGGCGCGTC
>CBDTZB010000409.1:0-3158 GCA_965364795.1 uncultured Nocardioides sp. | reverse complement strand
GGGATAGGTCTTCACCTGGCTGCTGATGATCTCCCCGACGACGATGAGGAACTCGCCCTCCTGCAGCTCATCGACGCGGGTCAACTCCCCCATCTTCAAATAGCGTCGAGGGAAGTGCCGCATCAGATCCTGGACCGTCCGCAACCCCAAGGAATCAGTGAATTTCTTCTGCTTCGCAGGCTTGCGCCCACCCAGGACAGAGGTCACCGGGCTGTCCCACGAGATCATCGGTTCACCTCCCTGATCCACACGTCGACCAACAACTCTGCCAACTACTCGACCGAGAGCAGGAGCGGGTATCGCTCCTGACCACCGTCGTACACGACGGCGTCGACAGTGGGGTGTCCCTGCTCCACCCAGGCGGCCAGCCGCTCAGTCATCCCCTCGTCGTCGGCACCAGCCACCAAGGTCACCAACTCGCCTCCGGAGGCCAGCAGCCTGCTGAGCACCTCCCGGGAGACTTCGTCCCGGTCCTGCCCGACGACGGCGAAGTCACCAGAGATAACACCGAGCACGTCGCCGATCTCGCATGGCCCTGCCATCGTCATCGCCTGTCGTGCCGCGATCGTGACTGCCCCGTGGCGGACGTGGCGAGCGGTCGCTGTCATCTCCAGGACGTCCTGGTCGAAGGCGCGCCCCGGTTCATGAACAGCGACCGCGGCCAGACCCTGCACCTGGGCCTGGGTGGGAATCACGTTGACCCGGAGGCCGTGGTCGGTGGACGCCGTACTGGCGGCGATCTGGGCGACGCGCACCGAATCCGCGTCGTTAGGGAGCACGATGATCTCCTCGGCCCCGCAACCGAGGATGGCTTCGAGGATCTGTCCGGTGGAGGGTCGGTGCTGGGCTCCCCCGCTCACCACCACCGCTCCGGCCTCGGCGAAGAGCGCCTCAAGACCGGGTCCCGCCGCGACGACCACGATGCCGCGGCCCGTCCGCCGCCTGCTCTCCTTGGCCGCCTTGACCTGCTCGGCGAAGTGCGTGACCCGAACGCGATGCGGACGGCCCGCCTCGATGCCGGCCTCGATCGCGGCTCCCACGTCGTCGACGTGAACGTGCACGTTCCATAGGCCCTCGCCGCCCACGACGACCAGGGAGTCGCCCAGGGCGCCCAGCGCGGTGCGCAGGTGGGGTACGACGTCGTCGCCGGTCTGCTCGGTGTCGAGCAGGTACATCACCTCGTAGGCCGGCCCCTCGGCGCTGAGGTCCCCTGCTGGGTCGGTCTCCTTGGCTGCGACGGCCTCCGACTGCGCGACTCTGTCCTCGGGACGGCGCGGGATGGGGATGGTGTGCTGGCCCAGCGGAACGGTGACCGGGATGGGGCGGCGTCCGGTCAGCGCAGTCTCCGCGGCATCAAGAATGACGCTCAGTCCGCGACCGCCCGCGTCCACGACCCCGGCATCGCGCAGGACCGACAACTGCTCCGGCGTACGGGCCAGGGCTTCACGCGCGGCCTGGGCCGCGTCGGTGAACACGTCTCGCGCGCGGCCAGTGGGGTCCGCTGCTCGAGCGACAGCGGCCTCCGAAGCTGCTCGCGAGACCGAGAGGATGGTCCCCTCGACGGGCTGGCCGACTGCGGCGTAACTCGCGTCGGTGGCCAACCGCAACGCGTCAGCGCAGACGAAGGCGTTGCTCTCCTCAGGGGTTGACTCAGAGATTCGGCGAGCGATGGCCCCGAGCATCTCGCTGAGGATGACGCCGGAGTTCCCCCGGGCACCGAGGAGGGCACCGCGTCGAAAGGCGTTCAGCGCTGCCGTCAGGTCCTCGCGTCCCACGAGCTGAGGGGTCTGACCAGCACTGCTCTGATTGTCGGCGTTGGTGTGAGCCGCGGCCGCCTCGCGAATGGCGTCGCGGGCGGCGGACACCGTGAGATACATGTTCGTGCCGGTGTCTCCGTCCGGGACGGGGTAGACGTTGAGGGCGTCGATCTCCTCCCGGGCCAACGCGAGCGCGTCGGTGGCGATGTCGACGAACCGCAACACCACGGCAAGCTGGATGGATCCACCCCGGGGTGTCTGCTCCATCTGTAGCCTCCTGATCGCCGGATCACCCCGTGCGGGGCGAGTCCCGAACGTTAGTGGGTCCGAGGGTGGGATTCAGCGCGATTTCGTTGCGCGTGGCGCCTCGGATACGCTGGTGCGGTTGCCCGCTAGCCGGGCTGTGGTCCGTGTTGCGGATCTGTCCTTGGTTCATATCATCGAGTTTCAGGAGTCACCGTGGCTGCCGTGTGCGACATCTGCGCGAAGAAGCCGACTTTCGGCAACAACCGCCCGTGGTCCCGCAAGATCACCAAGCGTCGTTTCGACCCGAACATTCAGCGGGTCCGGGCCACCGTCAACGGCACCCCGAAGCGCATGAACGTGTGCACCGGTTGCATCAAGGCGGGCAAGGTCAGCCGCTAGTAGGTTGAGAACAATCATTCGGTCGAGGCCGTCACCCACGTGTGGGTGGCGGCTTCTTTCGTTTTCTTCATTGGGGTAGTCCCTGACGAACTAGTGGCTTTCCGCGCCGCTTGACCACCACTTCGTCAGGGACTATCCCTCAGAAGTGCGTCCACCCGGTGGGGCCGTCGTACGCCGCCCCGTCGACGGTGACCAGACCGGGCTCACGATCCCCCACTGCACCGATGATCAGCCAGCCCTCGGGAACCGCAGCAGCATCGGGGAAGGTCGCCAGCAGCGCGTGGTCGTCGCCGCCGCCGAGGATGAACGACATCGGGTCGGCCCCCACTGCTGCGCCCACGGCCACCAGCGGTTCGGGCATGTCGAACGCGTCGGTGCGTACGTCGATGCTGACCTGAGAAGCGGTCGCGATGTGGGCGGCTTCGCTGAGGAGACCGTCGGAGACGTCGATCAGGGACGTCGCACCGGCCTCAGCAGCCTCACGGCCCGCGTCGTACGGCGGCTCGGGGCGTCGGTAGGCCTCCACCAGAGCCCGTGGCGAACGGAATCCGCGGCCCAGCACGGCGAGCCCAGCCGCCGCCCAGCCCTGGCGGCCGCGCAGGGCTACGACGTCACCCGGGACCGCGCCGGAACGCACCAGCGGTGTTTGGGTGCAGGCGCCCAAGACCGTCACCGCGACCACGATCTCCCGCGAGCGGGTGAAGTCTCCCCCGACGACGCTGGCGCCGACTAGGTCGCATTCGTCGGCGAACCCTC
>CBDTZB010000408.1:0-3158 GCA_965364795.1 uncultured Nocardioides sp. | reverse complement strand
CCGACGATGCCGGGGATCAGACCGACGAGCAGCCACGGCGACAGGATCGGTCGTCGGTTAATGGCCAACCCTGAGGCGCACCCCATAACACCGAAGACGGCCCCGATGACGCACAAGCCGATCCGCTCGACCTGTCGGCTGTCGTCAATGGCCAGCGCGAAGATGACCAGCCCTGCCGAAAGGTGCAGGATCGTGGTGACGACCAGTGCGGTCATCACGCGGCGCTGCACCTTCTGCAACCGGGCGATGTCCTCGGGATTGGTGACCTTGCGTGGAGCGTTGGGATCCATCAGATGGCGGGATCGACGTACCTCAGGGTTAGCGCTCATACCCCGAATCTACTGTGCCCTCACGAAGCCGCCGCATCGGCTGCCGGATAGGTTGATCACATGATCGGCTTACCTGGCAAGGGTTTTGTGATGCTCTCACTGCCCAAGTGCGCCTCAACCACGTTGGTTCGCTCGATCCAGTCCGACGCGGAGATGATCCTCCAGGTCAATCCCAGTCTTAAGCACATCAACGCCAAGCAGTTCCACGACCTCATCGTGCCCGTCCTTAAGCGTGGCGGCTACGCCCGCGAGGACTACGAGGTGTGCTCGATGTTCCGGGAGCCGGTCGAGTGGCTCGAGTCGTGGTGGCGGTACCGCAGCCGGCCGGCGCTGCTCGAGGAGAACCCGGCCCGCTACACAGGCGACCAGAGTTTCGAGGACTTCGCGAAGGACTACATGCAGCGGGACAAGCCGTTGCGTGGACGTCCTTCCCGCTTCATCGCGATGAGCGACGGCCTCGACATCGGGGTTGACCGTATCTTCCGCCTGGAGACCCCGGAGGTCTGGCAGGGTTGGCTGGTGGAGAAGTTGGGCGATGACGCGAACATCCGCACCCACAACGTGTCGACCGAGCGCAAGCCGCCCGAGCTCACCCGACGCACCCGCAAGGCCCTGGTCGAGTACTTCGCGCCGGAGTACGACGTCTACGAGCACACGCGCGACACCGGCATGTGGACCCCGCCGCCGGGGTACGTGTCTGGCAGTCGGCTCGGGTGACCCGAGCCGACCGCCGGCCCCGATCCTGCTAGACGCGGTACGCCGCGGCGCGACCCAACTCGTCGGCCGCCCGGGTGACGATCCGGTTGATCAGGACCTCACACGTCGGGAGGTCGTCGATGAGTCCCACGACCTGGCCGCTGGCCAGGACACCGGCGTCGGTGTCCCCGTCCACGAGTCCGGCCTTCAGCATGGTCGGCGTGTTGGCGGCCAGGGTCATCTGAGCCAGGGTGCGCCCCTGGGCCTTCTTCATGGCCCGACCGTCCTTGGCCAGATCGATCCAGGACATGCCGCTGGACCGTTTGAACTCCAGCGTGCGTTTCAGGGTCGGCCCCATCCGCTTGACGGCGCTGCTCTCCTCGAGCTCGTCGACCAGGTCGGTGCGCAGCATCCGGTGCGGCATGCCGTCGACCTTGGCCGTGACCACGGTGCCGGTCAGGTTCTGCTCCAGGTAGAGCTTCTTGACCGCGTCCGGCACCGCGCTGTCCGCGGTGAGGAGGAAGCGGGTGCCCATCCCGACCCCTGCGGCGCCGTACGACAGTGCGGCAGCCAGGCCGCGTCCGTCGAAGAACCCACCGGCCGCGACGACCGGGATGTCGACAGCGTCCAACACGGTCGGCAGGAGCAGCGTGGTGGGCACCGGTCCGGTGTGACCGCCGCCTTCACCGCCCTGGATCATCACCGCGTCGGCACCCCAAGCGGCGACCTTCTCCGCGTGGCGGGCGGCTCCGACCGAGGGCATCACGACGATGCCGTGGTCCTTCAACTTGGCGATCAGGTCCTTCTTCGGGGCCAAAGCGAACGAGGCGACCTTGACGCCGTGCTTGATCAGCAGGTCGCAGCGGTCACCGGCGTCGCCCGCGTCAGCACGGAGGTTGACTCCGAACGGCTGGTCGGTGCGCGATTTGACCTTGATGATCGCCTGTTCCAACTCCGCGTGCGACATGGTGGCGCTGGCCAGAATGCCCAGCCCGCCGGCGTTGGCGGTGGCGGAGACCAAGCGAGCCCCGGAGACCCAACCCATACCGGTCTGGACGACGGGGTGCCGAACGCCGACCAGTTCGGTCAGCGGGGTCCGTAGCAGCTGCTCAAGCATTCGGGACCTCCTTGTGGCGCAGTTCCCTGGGGTCGAGCACCTCGCGGATGATGGTGAGTTCCTCGGCCGTGGGCTGGCGGGTCTCGATGACGCCGGAGGTGTCGAGCGCGAAGCCAGTTGCTTCGACGACCTCGTCCAGGCTCACGCCCGGGTGGGTGCTGACCAGACGCATCGTGTCGTCGGGTCCACCGAGGTCGAACACTGCGAGGTTGGTGACGATCCGGTGGATGTCGTTGTACTTCGAGGCGCCCGGACCGGCCGCCTTGGCGCGGCTGGGGCCGACCCCGGAGACGATGTCGACGTTCTCCACGAACACCCTGGGGGAGTGCTTAGGCACCCAGTAGGACGTCCGGTTGTTGGCCGTGTTGCCGGGGGCACCTCGTGACCCGAGCAGTTGCTTCTTGGGGCGATCGAAGTCACCGATGGCGGAGATGTTCTGGTTGCCCTCACGGTCGACCTGCGTGGCACCCATCATCACGTGACGCTTGCCGTAGGCCACGACGTCGAAGACCTTCGGGAAGGGGATCCACCCCTCCACCACATCGCTCTTGGCGAACAGCGGCGGGACGCCGGCAAGGAACAGCGACTCCCCGTCGGAGATGACCAGGTCAGGGTTACTGGTGAGCTTGGCCAGACGAACACCGAGCATGGGCAGAAGGCCCATCGGGCTGGCAAAGATCTCGCCGTCGTCCGCGAAAGCGTCCGCAATGGCCGCTGCACAGACTTCGGCGCGGGTGGCAGTACTCGTTGTGGCGCTGCTCATTTCTTGGCCTCCTCGGCGAAGGTGGCGACGGCGGCCTGATAGGCGGCTTCGTCCCCAGAAAGGAATCGGGTTTCGAACGCGGTCCAGTCCTCCTCAGAGCCTGACGCCGCTGCGGCGTAGGCCCGTTGGAACTTCTCGTCGCGCTCGTAGTCGGGGGTGCAGGTGGTGAAGTGCGCCCCGTTGGGGGTCTCCACGACACCGGCCACCATCATCCGGTTCAGCAGGAGGCGCTGGACCGGGGTGTCGACGGTGA
>CBDTZB010000407.1:0-3178 GCA_965364795.1 uncultured Nocardioides sp. | reverse complement strand
ATGGGTCGCAGCCGATGATGCCGGCCAGTTCGGCGGCGTACTTCTCCGGCTGAGCAGAAGGCAGGTCGATCTTGTTCAACACCGGGATGATGTGCAGGTCGGCGCCGAGCGCCAGGTAGAGGTTGGCCAGCGTCTGCGCCTCGATCCCCTGCGCCGCGTCAACAAGGAGTACGGCGGCCTCACAGGCCTCCAGCGAACGGGAGACCTCGTAGGTGAAGTCGACGTGTCCTGGCGTGTCGATCATGTTGAGCACGTAGTTGCCGGGTTCAGCCCCCTGCTCGTTGCCACCCTCGACGGTCCAGGGCATCCGCACTGCCTGCGACTTGATCGTGATGCCGCGCTCGCGCTCGATGTCCATTCGGTCGAGGTACTGCGCCCGTGCAGCGCGCGCGTCCACGACACCGGTCAGCTGAAGCATCCGGTCGGCCAGCGTCGACTTGCCATGGTCGATGTGAGCGATGATGCAGAAGTTGCGGATAATCGCGGGGTCGGTCTGGCCGGGCCGGAACTGCTTGGTGGCCTTGGCTTTATCGGAGCTGGACACGGGTCACTCTCGTTGCAGGGACGGAATTCTTAGTCTCCCATCACTCGGGAGAGTCCACGAACTCGCGCAGCGTCACCGGACGATGCCGCCGCGATCGATGACTGCCTCAGGCGACGAATCGGTCGGATCGGCTCGCTTCCAGTCCTCCTGCCACGCCTCGGGCGGGTTCGTGAGCAACTGCCCGGGCAACAGTGCGTCGCGCAGGTCGGCGTACGAAACGATCTCGCCGTGGACCACCCGGCGCCGCAGCATGCGTGGATTCAACTCATCGAACGACTCGCACCCCATGGAGGCGACGAGTTGCACCGCCTGGTCCACGGTGTTGCGCTGGTAGGCCGCCACGCGATGGGTCTTATCCGGCACGTGCAGGGCTCGGGTACGCCGCGGATCCAGGGTGGCGACGCCCACCGGACATTTGTTCGTGTGGCACGCCTGGGCCTGGATGCAGCCCACCGCCATCATCATGGCGCGCGCAGAGTTGGTGTAGTCAGCTCCTTGGATGATGCGTTTGACGATGTCGACGCCGGTGGCGATCTTGCCGGACGCACCGATCTTGATCTGGTCGCGCAGCCCCAACCCGACCAGGACGTTGTGCACCGTCATGAGTCCCTCGGTCAGGGGCATCCCGACATGGTCGGAGTACTCCACCGGGGCCGCCCCGGTTCCGCCTTCGGCGCCGTCCACGGTGATGAAGTCGGGAGTGATCCCCTCCTCGAGCATGGCCTTGCCGATGGCCAGGATGTCCACGCGGGAACCAACGCAGAGCTTGAACCCGGCCGGTTTCCCGTCGGCCAAGTCCCTCATCTGGCCGATGAAGCGGACCAACTCCCTCGGAGTCGAGAAAACCTGGTGGTAGGCCGGTGAGATGACCGATTGCCCCTGGGGTACGCCGCGGGTGCGCGCGATCTCTTCCGACACCTTCACCCCGGGGAGCACTCCACCGATGCCAGGCTTGGCGCCCTGGCTCAGTTTCAGGTGCACCATCTTGACCTGAGGGTCCCGAGCCTTCTCCGCGAATTGCTGGGCGTCGAACCCGCCGTCCTCGGTGCGGCACCCGAAGTAGCCCGACCCGATCTCCCAGATCAGGTCGCCCTCGTGTCGGTGGAACGGAGAGATTCCGCCCTCCCCCGTGTCGTGCGCGAAGCCGCCGATGGCTGCGCCACGGTTCATCGCCTCGATCGCGTTCCCCGAGATCGAGCCGTAGCTCATCGAGGACACGTTCAACAACGAGATGTCGTAGGGCTGGGTGCAGTGCGGTCCCCCGATGCGGACCCTCGGCGGCGTGGCCAGCTTCGGCTTCGGGGCGGTCGAGTGCACGAGATACTCGTAGCCGATCTCGTCCAGGTCTCGTTCGGTGCCGAACGGGTGCTGGGTCTTGATGTCCTTAGACCGCTCGTAGATCGAGTCACGCGTGTTGCGGTCGTAGGGCGTGCCGTCGAAGTTGCGTTCGATGAAATACTGCTGCAACTCGGGGCGGATGCCTTCCATCAGGAAGCGCAAATGACCGATGACGGGATAGTTCCGCAAGATCGCGTGTTGTGTCTGCCTGAGGTCGAAGACGGCCACAGCTCCGATCATGCTGGCGATGGCAATCAGCAGGAACCAACCCGGGCCACCGAGCGCTGCGGCCAAGGTGACGAACAGTCCGGCGACGATAAGCGCGATGAGTACGTAAAAGCGGACCATGCTCGGAGTTCTATCAGGTGGCGCCGCACCTGGTTCGTGCACCAAGATGACGACGTGACCCGGATGCCCTACCCCGCCCCGGTGGGCGCCACCGCCCGCCGCGTGGAATGGCACTTCCTCCCTCCGTGGCTTCGCGCGGAGATCGAGCACATCTGTGGGTCCCCCGTGGTGGCCGCTGAGTCGTGCGGCAGCGGCTTCACCCCCGGCATGGCCTCGGTGTTGACCTGCGCGGACGGCTCGCGACACTTCGTGAAGGCCGCTTCGGACAAGGCCCAAAAGGTCTTCGCCGACTCCTACCGGGAGGAAGCGGCCAAGCACGAGCATCTGCCTCCGGGCACCCCCGCCCCCGAACTACTCTGGATGCGCGACGCGGACGACTGGATCGTGCTGGGCTTCGAGCACGTCGAGGCCCGGGGTCCGCGCAGGCCCTGGACGACCGCGGACCTAGCAGCGGCGCTCGACGCGACCGCGCGGGTTGCTCAACTTCTGACTCCCCCGCCATCAGCCCTGGCTCTGGACAACATCGCGGCCGAGTTCGCCTCCTTCCCTGCGATGTGGGACCACGTCCGCAGCAGCCGACCACACCTTCCTCATCTCGACGAGGCAGCGGGACTGGCAGCCAGCTTCGCCGAGGTGACCGCCGGGAACACCGTGGTTCACACCGATCTGCGTGACGACAACATCCTGATCCGGCCCGATGGTGAGGCGCTGATCTGCGACTGGAACTGGCCGGTTCTGGGCGCTGCCTGGGTGGATACCGTGATGTTGATGGTCGGTCCGCGAGGTGACGGGCACGACGTCGACGCGATCCTGGCCGCCAACCCCCTCACGCGCGATGTGCCGGCGGACCACATCGACAGCCTGATCGCTCTGATCACCGGCTTTTTCTTTCACTCCGGCGACCAACCGGTGCCCTCGACCTCTCCCCACCTTCGCGATCACCAACTC
>CBDTZB010000406.1:0-3178 GCA_965364795.1 uncultured Nocardioides sp. | reverse complement strand
CCCGCGTCCGGGACCGGATGGGGAAGCTCGTCACCGGCGACGGTCGCGGAGGCGCCGACATGGGGCCGCTGATCACCCGCGAGCACCGGGACAAGGTTGCGGGCTACCTCGACGTGGCGGTGAGCGACGGCGCTGACCTGGTCGTTGACGGACGCGACGTCGACCCCGATGGGGCGGCCGACGGTTTCTGGCTCGGACCGACCCTGGTCGACCGGGTGCCGACCGACTCCACGGTCTACACCGACGAGATCTTCGGTCCGGTGCTCTCGGTGGTCCGCGTGGCGTCGTACGACGAGGGGCTGGCCCTGATCAACGCCAGCCCGTACGGCAACGGCACCGCCATCTTCACCAACGACGGTGGGGCCGCGCGGCGGTTCCAACGCGAGGTACAGGTCGGCATGGTCGGCATCAATGTGCCGATCCCGGTGCCGGTCGCCTACCACTCGTTCGGTGGGTGGAAGGCGTCTCTCTTCGGGGATGCGAAGGCCTACGGTCCCCAGGGGGTCGACTTCTTTACCCGGGAGAAGGCCATCACCAGCCGATGGCCGGATCCAAGCCACGGTGGGATCAACCTGGGGTTCCCGCAGAACGTCTGATTCCGGCCGTATTCTCGCCGCATGCAACCTCACATCTCGGGCGGGTTCTTGGCGCTGTCTTGTGCCCTACTCCTGGTTGCCTGCGGGGAGTCGGGTGCCACGTCATCGTCCGCGGACGCCTCGGGGCTTGAGGCCTACGACGCGATCAAGGTCGAGATGTTCGACCTCGACGACGGCTCCGTGGTGGCGCTCGGATCAAGTGATGGGGTGAAGGTGATTTCCCAGCATCTTCCCGCTGGCGCGTCAGCGTGGTCGGAGCCTGTGACCGTGGCGGCTCCAGAAGACGCCTCGACCTGCACCGACATTGACGCGGTGTCCACCGGCGACGGGATCGCCATGGTGATCTACTGCCTGGACAACGCAGCCGGCGGGACCGGGACGTTGGCCCCCTCGGTGGCGGCTGCCGGTGTGTCGGGGAGCGACTGGGATTCCGAACCGCTCTACCGGGGTTTTGCCATGTCGGAGGTGGATCCCGGACCGATCCAGGTCCCCAGCATCGCCTCGGGTGGCCGTGCCGCCGTGTGGATCACCGACCAGCGGGTGCTCCTGCGATGGAACGCCGGCGAGGGGTTCACCCGGCAGAAGGTTCGACGCGGCGACGACGTCTTCGGGGACGCAGTAGCCCTCACCGGCGAGGGCCGTCTGGTGGTGGCGCGCAACGCGGATCTGCTCGACTACGGCAAGAAGTCCACCCGGTGCGGGGTCGAGTTCTCCTTGGAGCAGGCTGACGGAACCTACACGCGGGAACTGGTGCATCTGGGGCCCGCCGACCGCCGAGGCCTGCGTTGCGAGCCCTTCAACATGGCTTTCGGTGCGGGCGACGCGAACTCCTTCTCGGTGACGGACTACGGCATCGGCCGGGCTGAGCTGGAACGCCCGGACGACGCTTCGGCGTACCGGATCGTGTCGAACACCTTCGACGCCGCCCGCAACTGAAGAACCCTGCTGAATAACTCCAGAGGGTCAGCCCAACAGGAGCACGACGGTCTCGGCGACGCAGGCCGGCTTCGACTCGCCCTCGATCTCGACGGTGTAGCTCAGGGTGAGTTGTTTGCCGGCGGGCACATCGCTGATGCCGGCGATCTTCACGTGTGCACGGATCCGCTTGCCCACCAACAACGGGTTGGGGAAGCGAACCTTGTTGACGCCGTAGTTCAACTTGGCGCCGGGGGTGTTGAGGTCGAAGACCTGGCTTCCCAGCCACGGGACAAGCGAGAGGGTGAGGTAGCCGTGGGCGATGGTGCCGCCGAACGGTCCAGATGCGGCCTGCTCAACGTCAACGTGGATCCACTGGTGGTCGCCGGTGGCGTCCGCGAACTGGTTAACCCGGTCCTGATCGATCTCGACCCAGTCGCTGGCACCGAGGTCCTCTCCGACGGCTGATTCGATCTCTTCGACCGTGGTGAACTCGCGCATGGGCACTCCAATCCTTGGGGGTGACTATCTTGTTCGTGGGGCGTTTGATTGGATGACGCATGACTTCTCCAACTGCGTCCGCCAACGCCTCGGAACCTACCGTGCCCACGATGGCTCAGATCCGACAGGCACCGAAGGTGCTGCTGCATGATCACCTCGACGGCGGTCTGCGTCCGGCCACGATCGTGGAGCTGGCCGCAGAGGTAGGCCACGCGTTGCCGGTGGAGGGTGCCGAGGCGCTCGGCCAGTGGTTCGCGGACTCCGCAAACTCCGGTTCCCTGGAGCGCTACCTCGAGACGTTCGAGCACACCGTCGGTGTCATGCAGACCGCTTCGGCGTTGACTCGGGTCGCTCGCGAGGCGGTGGAGGACCTCGTCGAGGACGGGGTCGTCTACGCCGAGATCCGCTATGCACCCGAGCAGCACGTTTCGAACGGGCTGAGCCTTGATGACGTGGTGGCCGCGGTCCAACAGGGCTTCGATGAAGCAGTGGCGGCCAGCGACGGACGGATCGTCGTACGCCAACTGCTGACGGCGATGCGACACCAGGCGCGTTCGCGGGAAATCGCTGAGCTCTCCATCGCTTGGCGGGACCGGGGTGTGGCCGGGTTCGACATCGCCGGTGCCGAGGCGGGCTACCCTCCGACCCGCCACCTCGACGCGTTCGAGTACCTCCAGCGCGAGAACTCGCACTTCACCATCCACGCAGGGGAGGCCTTCGGGCTGCCCTCCATCTGGGAGGCGTTGCAGTGGTGCGGGGCAGACCGTCTCGGCCATGGGGTCCGGATCATCGACGACATTTCGGTCGCCGACGACGGCACCGTGACCCTGGGGCGGCTGGCGGCCTACGTCCGTGACCAACGGGTCCCGTTGGAGCTCTGCCCCTCCTCGAACATCCAGACCGGTGCGGTGTCCTCGATCGCCGATCACCCCATCGGGCTGCTCACGAAACTGCGCTTCCGGGTCACCGTCAACACCGACAACCGGCTGATGAGCCAGACCTCGATGAGTGCCGAGATGCAGTTGCTGGTCGACGCGTTCGGCTACAACCTCGACGACCTGCGGTGGTTCACGGTGAACGCGATGAAGTCGGCGTTCCTGCCTTTCGACGAGCGACTGGCCATCATCGACGACATCATCAAGCCGGGGTACGCCGCATTGTCAGCT
>CBDTZB010000405.1:0-3198 GCA_965364795.1 uncultured Nocardioides sp. | reverse complement strand
ACCCGCGCGGGAACGTCGGGACGTTCTGGCGGGTCAGGGCGAGACCGGTGGGTCGGGCGTTCGTAGCGATGATGGTGCGCCAGACCGCGGCGGTCTCGTTGGCGTCCGCCGGGCGAACCACGTCTAGGCCCGGGATGGCGCGCAGAGCAGCGAGGTGTTCCACGGGCTGGTGGGTCGGACCGTCCTCGCCGAGACCGATCGAGTCATGCGTCCACACGTAGGTGACGGGCAACTGCATGAGGGCGGCGAGGCGTACGGCGCCACGCATGTAGTCGGAGAACGTGAGGAACGTCCCACCGAAGACACGGGTGTTCCAGTGCAAAGCGATGCCGTTCATGATCGCGCCCATGGCGTGCTCGCGGATGCCGAAGTGCAGCACGCGGCCGGCGTACGGGTCGCCGGTCCACGTCTCGGTCGAGCGGACTGCGGGCACGAACGAAGGAGCGTTCTCGATCGTGGTGTTGTTGGAACCGGCCAGGTCCGAGGACCCTCCCCACAGCTCGGGGAGCTTGGCGGCCAGCGCGTTGATGACCGCACCGGAGGCCTTGCGGGTAGCCACACCCTTCGGGTCCGCGTCGTACGACGGCAGATCGGCGTCCCAGCCGCTGGGCAGCGCGCTGTCGTTGATCCGGCGCAGCAACATGGTGCGGCGCGGGTTCGTTTCGGACCATGCGGCGTACTTCTCGTCCCAGGCGGCGCCGGCAGAGGCTCCACGCTCAAGGAGTCCACGGGTGTGGGCCAAGACGTCGTCGGCCACCTCGAAGGTCTGCTCGGGGTCGAAGCCGAGGATCGTCTTGGTGGCAGCGACCTCTTCTTCGCCGAGGGCCGAGCCGTGCGAGGCTCCAGTGCCCTGGGCGGTGGGGGCCGGCCAGGCGATGATCGTCTCGAGCTTGATGAAGCTAGGACGGTCCGTGACGGCCTTGGCGGCCTGGATGGCGTCCCACAGGGCCGGGATGTCCTCGCGGTAGGTGCCGTCCTGGTCACGGGTGCCGTGGGTCCAGTCGACGGTCTGCACGTGCCAACCGTAGGCCTCGTACCGAGCCGCAACATCCTCGGTGAAGGCGATGTCGGTGTCGTCCTCGATGGAGATCTGGTTGGCGTCGTAGATCACCGTCAGGTTGCCCAGTTGCTGGGTCCCGGCGATGGATGAGGCCTCGGCGCTCACCCCCTCCTGAACGTCTCCGTCGCTCGCGATGACGTAGATGTTGTGGTCGAAGAGGGATTCGCCGACCGGCGTCTCGGGGTCGAGCAGTCCGCGCTGACGACGGGCGGCCATCGCCATGCCGACCGCGTTGGCGATGCCTTGGCCGAGGGGGCCGGTGGTGGTCTCCACGCCCGCCGTGTGGCGGAACTCGGGGTGTCCGGGGGTCTTGCTGCCCCAGGTGCGCAGCGCCTTGAGGTCATCGAGTTCGAGACCCCAACCGCCGAGAAAGAGTTGGTTGTACAGCGTGATGGAGGAGTGGCCACAGGAGAGCACGAACCGGTCGCGGGATACCCAGTCAGGGTTCGCGGGGTCGTGCCGCATGACCTTCTGGAAGAGCAGGTACGCCGCCGGCGCGAGGCTCATGGCGGTGCCGGGGTGGCCGTTGCCCACCTTCTGCACAGCGTCCATGGCTAGAACACGGGCGGTGTCTACGGCCTTGTCGTCCAGGTCGGTCCACTCCAGCCCATCGGGCTGGATCAATTCAGAAGTCACACGATTCCTCTCAGTGCTTACGGGCGATCATGAGACTACTCAGGTGGACGGCTAGACTCATAAGCGCCAGACCATGACCGCCGAGACTTTGAGGTACCCGTGACTCACGTAGACGAAACGAGCGCTGCGCTCGAGCCGTCCGGAGCCGAACCGGCCTCGTTTCGCGACATCGTCTCGGCGTACGTCGGGCTGACCAAGCCGCGTGTGATCGAACTCCTACTGTTGACCACTGTTCCGGTGATGTTCTTTGCCGCTCGCGGGATCCCGGACCTCGACAAGGTGATCGGTGCCGTGATCGGCGGGGCTCTGTCCGCTGGATCGGCATCTGCCTTCAACTGTGTCTACGACCAGGACATCGACGAGCAGATGCGGCGTACCCGTCGCCGTGCGCTGCCGCGTCACATCGTCACCACCCGCGCTGCCTTGGTTTTTGCGACGACGCTCGCGGTGCTGTCGACGGTGGTGCTTCTCGCCCTGACCAACGTGTTGTCAGCCGTGCTCGCCCTGATCGCGAACGCGTTCTACGTCCTCGTCTACACGATGCTGCTCAAGCGTCGTACGACCCAGAACATTGTTTGGGGCGGCATCGCGGGTTGTTTCCCGGCGCTGATCGGTTGGACTGCGGTGACCGGTGAGTTGTCGTGGATCCCGATGGTGCTCTTCGCCGTGGTGTTCTTCTGGACGCCTCCGCACACGTGGGCCCTGGCGTTGCGCTACCGCGAGGACTACGCCAACGTCGACGTCCCGATGCTGCCGGTCGTGAAGTCCGCCGAGGAGGTGGGTCGTCAGATCGTGGCCTACAGCTGGGTGATGGTGGCGGTGTCGCTGCTGTTGTGGCCGGTGGCCAACACCGGACTGCTTTACCCCATCGTGGCGGCCGTGCTCGGCGCGGTGTTCCTGGTCGAGGCGCACAAGCTGTGGGCGCGGTCCAAGGGCACCGAGGACCTCAGCGTGATCCAGCCGATGCGGCTGTTCCACTCCTCGAACCTTTACTTGTCGCTGCTGTTCGTCTCGGTCGCGTTGGATCCGCTGCTCAAGATCTGACCGGCTCGCGGATCTCCAGCAGGGCCCAGGTGAGGGCGGCGGAGATGATGGCGGCGCCGAGCATGTGGATCCCGACCAGGATCTCGGGCAGATCGGTGAAGTACTGAACGAAACCGACAGCGCCCTGGGCGAGCAGAACGCCCAGAAGGATCAGAACAGCTCGGCGGGCGTACGGCGCGGCGGCGAGCAACCCGATGCTCAGGCCGAGCAACAAGAAGACCGCGTCGGCGTGGAGTTGGCTCATCTGGAGCGGATCGAGGCCGTTACGCGGTGCCTCGGCGTCCCCGGCGTGCGGGCCCGAGCCGGTAACGATGGTGCCTAGATAGAGGACGACCCAGCCGGCAGCAAAGGTGGCCCACGCCAGAGATAGCGCGGCGCCTCGTTTCGGCGTCGGGTCCGGGTAATCGAGGCGTCGTAGGAAGAGGACGGCCACGCCGATGATGGCCATCGACAGCAGC
>CBDTZB010000404.1:0-3202 GCA_965364795.1 uncultured Nocardioides sp. | reverse complement strand
TCACCCCTCGCGCCGCAGGGTGACCAGGTCGCGCAGCTCCTCGTTGCTCAGCTCGGTGAGGGCCGCTTCACCGCGACCCAGGACCGCATCAGCCAGCGCCCGCTTGCGGGTCAGGAGCTCGGCGATCTTCTCCTCGACGGTGCCGCGAGTGATCAGCCGGTGCACCTGCACCGGGCGGGTCTGCCCGATCCGGTAGGCCCGGTCGGTGGCCTGCTCCTCCACGGCTGGGTTCCACCAGCGGTCGAGGTGGATGACGTGGTCGGCACGGGTGAGGTTCAGGCCCGTTCCACCGGCCTTCAGCGACAGCAGGAAGATCGGGCTTTCACCGGCCTGGAAGCGCGCCACCATCTTCTCCCGCTCCCGCACCGGCACTCCGCCGTGGAGGAACTGGTGTGGCAGGCCGGCCTTGCTCAGGTGCTGCTCGAGGAGCCGGCCCATGGCGACGTACTGGGTGAAGATCAGCGCTGCGCCATCCTCAACCAGGATGGTGCCGAGCAGTTCGTCGAGGAGGTCCAACTTCTCGGATCGTCCGCTAAGGCGGACCGCGCCGGACTGCTTGAGGAAGTGCGCCGGGTGGTTGCAGATCTGTTTGAGCCCGGTGAGCAGGGCGAGCACCAGACCGCGCCGGGCTTCCGGCTCGGCGCGTTCGATCCGGTCGAGGGTGTCGCGCACGAAGGCTTCGTAGAGGACGACCTGCTCGCGGGTCAGTTGCAGAGAGTGGTCGGTCTCGGTCTTCTCCGGCAGCTCGGGCGCGATGCCCGGGTCGGACTTGCGCCGGCGTAGGAGGAACGGGCCGATGAGGTCCGCGAACTGACGCGCCTTCGTCGGCTCAAGACCCGACTCGATGGGTGCGGCCCACACCTTGCGGAACGCGTTGCGGCTGCCCAGCAGGCCCGGGGTGCACCAGTCGAGGACCGCCCAGAGTTCGGTCAGGTTGTTCTCGACGGGGGTGCCGGTCAGCGCGACCCGGCCGCGGCTCGGGATCTTGCGCAGCGACCGGGCGGTCGAGGAGGCGGGGTTCTTGATGTGTTGAGCCTCGTCGGCCACGACCAGGTCCCAGTCGACGGCGGCCAGAGTCTCGTGATCGACGCGCATCGTGCCGTAGGTGGTGAGCACGAAACCGCCAGCCGTTTCGTTGGCTAAGCCCGACAGCGAGCGGGAGGTGCCGTGGAAGCGGCGGACCGGGGTGCCGGGAGCGAAGCGGCGGATCTCGGTCTCCCAGTTGCCGAGCAGGCTGGCCGGGCAGACCACGAGGGTCGGACCGGTCGCTCCGAGCGCCACCCGGTGCAGGTGCAGGGCGATCAGGGTGACCGTCTTGCCCAGCCCCATGTCGTCGGCCAGGCAGGCTCCGAGCCCGAGCCGGGTGAGGTCGGCAAGCCAGGTCAGGCCGTGGCGTTGGTATTCGCGCAGGGTCGCCTCCAGCGCCGCCGGCGTCTCGATCGGCTCTCGCGTGGGGGCTTCGAGCAGTTGCTCGCGCAACTTGAGCAGGCTGGCTCCGACGACGACACCGATCTCGACGCCCGACTCCCCGGAGGTTTCCAGCCGCGCCGACCCGGTCAGCGCCGCGGCTACGGCCTGGGCCGGTTTCACGTTACGGATCAACCGCTTGCGGGCCTTGCGGGCGACCGCGGGGTCGACGACGGTCCAGTTGCCTCGGAGCTTCAAGATCGGGGAGGCCGCGTTGGCCAACTCGTCCATCTCTTCGGGCGTCAGGTCGTCGCCGTGTACGGCGAGTTGCCAGTTGAAGGCGAAGAGCGAGTCACCCCCCAACAGCGGATCTTGCAGTGGTTCCTCGCGGCTGCTGGTCGCCGCGCTCGCGCCGCCCTTGCGATCCAGCACGGCGCTGGCGGTGAGGTCGCGCCCCAACGAGCGGGGCCACAACACATCGACCCCCCGGTCCCGAAGCGCTGCGATGCCGGTGTCGAGCAAGCTTGAGATCTCCTCGGCGTCAAGGGTGATCTCGTCCGGGACGGCACTCTCCAGGAGGCGGTCCAGCACCGGCCAGGCTTCGGCCGCACCACGCAGGGCGATCGTGGCGTGGGTCCTGGCTCGGGAGCCGAAGCCGTGGCCTGACCCGGCTCGGGAGTCACCGGCGGACTCGGTCCACAGCAGCGCGCCGTCGCAGACGTGCAGCGGATCCGCCTCGTCGTGGACCTGGAGGACCACGCGGATCGCACCAGCGATGAGTTCCTCCTCATCGGCTTCGATCCGCAGCGAGATCCGGACCAGTTGGGGGAGGTCGGCGTCCTTGGGCGCCGGGTTGGCCAACCGATCCAGACGCGTCTGGAGCCGATCGGCGAAGCCGGGCTCCTGAGCCCTTCGACGTGCAGAGGCGCCGGTCGAGCGTGTCGTCGAAGTCAGCGTCGAAGCGTCCGGGCTCGTGCGTGGCATCGCGTCTGCGACGGCGTCGAGCATCTGCCGGACGATCACTTCGGCGTCGTCAGGTGCGACGTCGTCGTACGCCCGGCCCTTGGCCAGCAGGCTGACCCGCTCGGTGTCCGCGGCGTCCAAGGCACTGATCCGCCACGAGGCGCTGCGCTCGTTGCTCCGGTGGGGCTCGATCTTCCCGGCGGCCACCAGTTTCATCGCCAACAACACCGACCCAGCGAGCAGGCCCACGCTCGGGTGGAGGTCGTTGCGGGCGTGGGACTTGGTCAAGATCGGAAGGGCGGCTCGGATCGGCAGCGCGACCGTACGCCGGTCGTCACTGAACTCCACGACGCTTTCGCGCGGTGGATCAGCCGGCCGCAACAGGGCCGGGCCGGTGACGGGGACGAAACTCAAGGGCGGGCACCTGCTCCGGTTCGGGGTGGACGGTGAACCTAACGCCCGGCGCCGACACCGAGTTCCGGTCGGCTCAGTTGGCGACGCTACCGCGGCGGCCGGATCGCAGCGTCAGGCACGGCCGGCGGGTGCCCGCATGTGTCGCCACCCGACCTTAAGGTGACGCCATGCTGAGTACGACTGGACTAACTCGGAAGTTCGGAGACACAACCGTCGTCGACGACGTGTCGTTCGAGGTCCGCCCCGGACGCCTGACCGGCTTCGTTGGCGCCAACGGCGCCGGCAAGACCACCACCATGCGGATGCTGATGGGCGTGCTCGCGCCGAGCGGTGGTGAGGTGCTGTGGAACGGCGTCCCGATCACCACCGAGCAGCGTCGCGACTTCGGCTACATGCCCGAGGAGCGCGGGCTCTACCC